>JAJRPY010000124.1 GCA_024280535.1 Gammaproteobacteria bacterium
ACCAACAAGCATTACAACAAGATGAGGTGCAGATTATCATTCAAGTGAATGGCAAATTACGCGCCAAACTGAAGATGAATGCCGATACCGACCAATCAATTATGCAGGCTCAAGCATTAGCCGATGATAATGTGAGTAAATTTACTCATGACAAAACTATTGTTAAAGTGATTGTTGTGCCTAATAAGTTGGTTAATATTGTGACTCAGTAAGGACGCAATAATCGTCATTTTTCTAACTTTATATTGAAATAATACCCAAGGTTATGATGCCAATTAAAGTGGTTATATCATCAAATTCATAACACTAACAACTCTATTTTATGACTTAACAGTAGCGGTTACGTATTTTTTATTCTGCAAAGTTGAGTGAGTCTAAGCTGATTTTTTTTGAATGGTTGAAAGCGCGTTTACTTATCTTAAAATCAGTGAATTTCTCTTTGCCAAAAGATAATTGTGTTTTGAGGCGTGTGTAATTGGTTCGTTTAACAGAGTCATTGGATTTATCAGTGCCAATTTCTAAAGTGATTGATGAGCTGAGTTGAATTTCTACCCCTAAAACGGTGCCTTTAATGTCAGACGACCCATTGATACCGTCCCAATAATACTGGGTGGCCTTGATGGTTGCCCATGGTAGATAAGGGACGCGAGTGGCGAGGTTGATGTTATAACCTGTTAATATTTCCTCAGAATAACCTTTGATGATTTTTTTATCTGAAAGTGGAAAATATTGATTAATACTGGCAGTAAAATTGGCTTTTTGGTACTCTAGGCCTATGGATGCGCGTTTGTGCTTGGATTTTATTTCATAATTGGTGAATAGATTAATACCAACAATAGATCGACCTTGTCCTAGCAATTGTCGATAGCCTATGCCAAGATTAAAGGCGGATCTGCGTTCATTTTGGTTTTTACTTGAAGAGAATTGACCTTGAAGAAAGGTTAATCGTTTGCTGTTTTTGCTTAACTTACTTAGGGGTTGGATGGTTCTGATGCCGTAACTTGATTTTTTTAAATCAATGCCATTAATATTGATTCTAACATGACCATTACCAAACCGCTTGACTTTATCATTAGTGTTGTCAACTTCAGCAAGAGTAAGATTAAAAGATAAGATTAAAACACTAAAAACTAAACACTGTTTGAATTTGGTTAATAGATTAAAGAAAATATTTTTAATCTTTTGGGTGATATTAGGGATGTTTTTTAATGGTATTTTCATTGTCATTTTAATAAAAAAAATAATTAATAGAATTATACGATAATTATGTGACTGTATTTTTTGCTTTTAAACTTTAAAAGACCTTTATATAAATAGGGATGATTAGCAAAATTCAATTTTTAATCAATGGGTGATTTTCTTAAACCCAACCCTAGCAGGGTCAGCGCTACACAGCAATCCTCTGGGAGGAGTAAACTAGGGTTTAAAAAATTGCCAAGTGACTGAAAAGTGGATTTTTGATGATTATTACTATTTATACAAAGGTCTCTTTAAGCATCATTCATGGTTTAGACTGATTTTTTTATTTTCGCTTAACAAAAAACCCAGTAAAAACTGGGTTTTTTAAAAAAAAGTTATTTATTTATTTATTGGCAATCAACCCATGAATGATTGGATATAAAATCACTTCCATAGCCAAACCCATTTTATTACCAGGTACAACAATTGTATTGCGTCTGGACATAAATGAACCTTCAATAATGGTCTTTACATGAGCAAAATCAACAGGAGTTTTCTCCAAATTATTAAAATGAATAACAACAAGTGACTCATCTGGCGTAGGTATATCGCGAGCGATGAAAGGATTGGAGGTATCTACTGTAGCAATGCGCTGAAAATTGATATCAGTTTGTGAGAATTGCGGGGTGATATAGTTGATATAATCAGGCATTCTGCTTAAAATAGTATCTACTGTTTCTTCGGCAGAATAGCCTCGTTCCGTATTATCACGATGAATTTTTTGAATCCACTCAAGGTTGATACTCGGAACCACGCCGACTTTTAAATCGCCATATTGTGCCATATCTACGCCATCAGCAACAACAGCACCATGCAAACCTTCATAGAATAATAAATCTGTGCCCGTGCCAACTTTTTCCCATGATGTAAATTCACCTGGGTTAAGGTTAGTGCCAAATTTAGCATTATGTGCTTGAGCTTCTTCATCAGAATGGAGGTAATAACGACGTTCGCATTCGCCTGTGGTGCCGTAATTTTTAAAACTTTGTTCGATTTTTTCAAATAAATTAGTGTCTGGGCCGAAGTGGGAAAAAAAGTTATTACCTTGTTCTTTTTGTTCTTGTACGGCTTTTTTCATAGAAACGCGGTCGTATTTATGAAAACTATCACCCTCAACAATCAAAGGCTCAATACCTTCTTTTTTAAAAATGTGCTCAAATGCACGTTTGACAAACGTAGTGCCAGCACCTGATGAACCTGTTACTACAACAACGGGATGTTTTTTTGACATATATTTCTCCTAAGTTTAAATAAATTAAAAATCTAAGTTATCAACTGACAGTGCATTGTCTTCGATAAATCTTCTACGAGGCTCTACCTCGTCACCCATAAGGGTTGAAAATACTTCATCGGATACTATGGCGTCTTCAATTTTAACTTTAAGCAGGGTTCTTTGTTCAGGATCCATTGTTGTTTCCCAAAGTTGCTCAGGATTCATTTCTCCCAAACCTTTATAACGCTGAAAACTTTGGCCTTTTTTAGCATCATCAATAATGAAATTAACCACTTCTGCAAAGCTATTAATTTTTATTTTTTTACTCTTTTTTTCTATGAATGATTGATCCTCAATGGCGCTTTCAATTTTATTTGAAAATTCTTTAATAATTTGATAATCGGCTGAATCAAAAAATGCTTGACCTAATAGAGTATTATCAGTGTCAACACCATAAACACGCAGGCTATAATTAACCGCATTATTACTATAAACAACAGTATGTTTTTGTGCTGGGGTCAATTTTTGGTTGAGTTTTTCACTGACTTTTTCACACCAAGTTTGCATAAAATGAGCATCTGTTACATCCTCCACTGCGGGACTACTGGCAATTGCTTTAAGTAATGCGGCATTGTAGTGTTTTGATAATTTTGAAATAACATTATTGATGGTGTAATATTCTTTAACCGCTGTCTCAAGAGCCATACCTGAGATTGGCGGCACATCGGCACTGAAAAACAAATTGGCATCGGTAACGGCTTCTTGTAATAAATAATCATTCAATTCTTGATCATCTTTTAAATAGCGCTCTTGCTTGCCTTTTTTGATTTTATACAGTGGCGGTTGAGCAATATATAAATAGCCATTTTCGATTAATTCGGGCAAATAACGATAAAAGAAAGTGAGTAACAATGTACGAATATGCGCGCCATCTACGTCCGCATCGGTCATAATGACGATTTTATGGTAGCGTAATTTGCTTAAATCGTATTCTTCTTTGCCAATGCCACAACCTAATGCGGTAATTAACGTGCCCACTTCAGCAGAAGATAACATTTTTTCAAATCGTGCTTTTTCGACGTTTAAAATTTTACCTTTTAAAGGTAGGATTGCTTGAGTGCGTCGATCTCTACCTTGTTTGGCAGAGCCACCTGCTGAATCACCCTCTACAAGGAATATTTCACTTTCAGCGGGATCTTTGGTTTGGCAATCGCTTAACTTACCAGGCAAACCAGCAATATCAAGCACTCCTTTACGTCGAGTCATTTCTCGTGCTTTTCGAGCGGCATTACGTGCTCTGGAGGCTTCTAAAATCTTACCCACAATAATTTTAGCTTCGGCAGGATTTTCTAATAAATATTCACCTAATTTTTCATTCAATGCAGATTCTACAGGTGCTCGAACTTCGGATGAAACCAATTTATCTTTGGTTTGCGATGAGAATTTTGGATCAGGCACTTTGACAGAGATAATTGCAGTTAAACCTTCTCGTGTATCTTCGCCAGTAATGGCTGATTTTTCTTTTTTAGCCATACCAGAATTATCAATATAGGTATTTAGGGTACGCGTTAATGCGCCTCTAAAACCGGCTAAATGCGAACCACCATCACGCTGAGGAATATTATTAGTGAAACAATAAATGCTTTCTTGGTAGGCATCTGACCATTGTAATGCCACATCAATTACAATATCATCACGTTCTACAGTAATATTGATAATATCATTATGGATGGGATTTTTAGCTTTATTAAGATGTTCAACGAAGGCTTTAATGCCGCCTTCATACATAAACACATCTTTTTTACCACTGGCAAGTTCTTCGATTTCAATATAAACACCAGAGTTTAAGAAAGACAATTCCCGAACACGATTGGCCAAAATATCATACTTAAAATCAGTAATAGCAAACACATCACTACTAGGTTTAAAATGAATAGTGGTGCCAGTGGTATCTGATTGACCAATTACCTTCATAGGTTCGTCAGGTACACCGACGCTATAACGCTGATAATGAATTTCACCCGTACGATGAACGGTTAATTCAACCCATTCGCTCAAGGCATTTACTACTGAGACACCCACACCATGCAAACCACCAGAAACTTTATAAGAATTGTCATCAAATTTACCGCCTGCATGCAGTATAGTCATAATCACTTCTGCGGCAGATACACCTTCTTCTGGATGAATATCAACTGGAATACCACGACCATCATCCGTTACTGAAACGGATTGATCTTCATGGATGGTGATATTAATTTTAGAACAGTGACCGGCTAAGGCTTCATCAATGGCATTATCAACCACTTCAAATACCATGTGATGTAAACCAGAGCCATCATCGGTATCACCGATATACATCCCTGGTCTTTTTCGAACAGCGTCTAAGCCTTTTAAAACTTTAATATTTGAAGCTTGATATTCTTGTGATTGATCTTGTGACATAAGCACTTTTAAAAAATAAAATGATTATACCACGCGTATAGGAAAATCTAACCATCATACAAGTTTTTTTACTGATTGATTAGTCGGTTTTACTTGATTAAATAGTAATGGTTATTGTTGGCTAATCACACCTTCATTGATTTCAAAAATACGGCAATTTTTTGAATCTATGCTTAATAAATTTGAAGTAATGTCTGTCATAAATATTTGAACTTTTAAACGTTTCAAAAAAAATAAAATAGTTTGAATTTTGCTTGCGTCTAATTCTGAAGAAATATCATCAATTAGTACGATAGGGTAAATATTATGCTTAACCATCATAGATACCTGAGTTAGCCAAAAAACCATAGACAATGTTTTTTGCTCTCCTCGAGAAAGTAGGTATTCTTCTTGTTGCTTTAAATAAAATTTAAGATTGGCTTTATGGGGTCCGTAATTCAAACATTTTGATTTAAATAAAAATTGTTTACTTTTTAATAAGTATTGGTAAATACTATCAACATTTAATGCATCTACTTCTTTTGGCCAGCCGGATTTAAATTCATAATTAAACGATTCTACTGAACTAAATAATAGTGATAAATCTTTAATCAATTCAGTAGAGTTGGTTTGTTTTAATTGGGTTAAATAGTCTTGTCTTGCTTGGGTAATTAAGGTGGATAAGCGTGCAATCTCTAAAAACCAATCATCAAGTTGCTGGTCTTTTTGTTGGAGTAATAAAATATTAATATTTTTTAATGTTTTATTGTATTTCTTAACATCGGATAAAAATCTATGTTTCACGTGAAACACCCCCCAATCTAAATAGGATCTTTTATTTTTAGGTGTGCCGTTGACAATAAAACCTTTATCTGGAGTGATAATTTGAATTGGTAATACTTTTGATAATTCACCACTGTTTTTTAATCGTATTTGATCAATATTGATAATTGTTTTTTGCTTGGATTTTTCTAATTTAATTCGATAATCATCTACTTGCGCATCAAGTTGAAATTTTTGTTGACCTAATTCGATTAATTCTCTTAATGATTTGGTTTTAAAAGAACGATTATGACCTAAATAATAAATTGCTTCAATAAGATTGGTTTTCCCATGGGCGTTATCAGCAATAAACAAATTTAAGTGTTTACCAGGCTCAATATATTGATGATTAAGGTTGCGAAACTGCGTGATAGCCAGTTTGTGAATAACTGCCATACGATTAATTTAAAAAATTAAATACGCATTGGCATAACAACATATTGATAAGTTTCATCTTCTGGACTGCTCAACATACAAGATTGATTTTCGCCACCAGGTACTACCATATTAACTTCATTAGTGGTTAATTTGGTTAGAATTGCGATTAAATAATGGATATTAAAACCTATTTCGATTTCTTTATCAAAATTCTTAATATTGATTTGTGTGTTAGCTTGTCCTCTTTCAGAATGGGAAAAAATGTTTAATTGTGATTCTTTAAAAATTAATTTAACTCCGCTGGTACGTTCATCAACAAAAATTAATGCTTGTTGTAATGAGTTTAAAAATTCTAATCGATCAATTAAGATAGTATTTTCAAAATCAGTTGGTATTACTTGTAAATAATTAGGAAAGTTACCATCAATTAATCGACTAATAATGGTTGTATTGTCGCTATTGAGGTAAAAATAATTGTTTGATAAATGAATATCTACCTCTGAATGTTTACTTTTACTTAAAATTTTGGTCAGTTCTTGCACTGCTTTTTTAGGTAGGATAACTGCTCTTTTTTCTGCAAGACTATTGGTTTGTGTTACCTCACCAATGGATAAACGATGGCCATCAGTTGCTACAACCGTGATACTATTTTGATTAACTTCAAAGTATAAACCGTTTAAATAGGCTCTAATATCTTGATTACCCATCGAAAAACTGGTTTTTTCAATTAATTCTTTGAGTTGTTGGCAATTAATATTAATAACATCACTATTTTCAATTTTTGGTAGTGAGTGAAATTCTTGGTGATTAAAAGTGTTTAGTTCAAATGAATTTTTATTGGTTTTAATATATATTTTTGATTGTTCAATAATAAATTCAATAATAGTGGATTCAGGTAATTTTTTAATAATATCAATTAAATCTTTAGCGGAGATAGTAAAAGAGATTTCTTCTTGTGTTTGCACAGCACGGGAAGCTTTAATTTCAATTTCCATATCTGTGGTTGTTAAAGTCAATTGTTTATCTTTTAATTGAATTAGTACATGCGACAGAATAGGTAGGGTTTGTTTTTTTTCAACAACACCGATAACGGCGTCTAAAGGTTCGAGTAATTCTTTAACAGTAAGTTGTGTGTTCATTCAAAAATCCTTTTATTAAATATTATTGTTATTATTAGTAGTGTTATTTTTGGTGAATAAATAGTTTTTTTCTTTAAAAATTGATTATTTAAGTTGTTGATAGTTTGTTAGTATTTTATGTAAAAAAATGTGTATAAGGTTATAAATTTCATTTTTTACTTAAGTTATGCTTTTTATCCACTGGTTAATGGATAACTTAGTTGTGGATATGTTTATAAGTTGGCTAATTTTAGTTTAATAACATCATAGTCGTTTTTTATTTCAGTACTAATTAGCATTTTTTCATTTATTTTTTTAATGGCGTGGATAACAGTAGAATGGTCTCTATTGCCAAATTGTTTGCCAATTTTGTTGAGTGACAAAGCGCTTAATTCGTGGCAAATATAAATAGCCATTTGTCGAGCCAATACAGTGTGTTGTTTGCGAGATTTAGAGCTGAGGTCTGATATGGTTAGTGCATAATGTTTGGAGACTTCTTTTTGAATATCGTTGACATCAACATTGGTAATACGAGGTTGGATTAAATCGCCAAGTGCTGTTTCTACCACTTCTTTAGAGAGGGTTAATTGATCTATTCTGGAAAAATCAACAAAGGCTTTTAATTTTAACAGTGCACCTTCTAAATCTCTAACATTTGAGGTAATGTGTCCGGCTATAAACAAGGCCAAATCTTCTGTTAGGTTGATGTTTATTTTTTCAGTGTGTGACTTTTTTAATAAAATGGCAGCGCGCATTTCTAATTCTGGCGGGGTTAATTGTAGGTTTAATCCTTGCGAAAATCTTGTTTTAAGGCGATTTTCTAAGGAAATAATATTTTTAGGCGGTTGATCACAGGTGAAGATAATTTGTTTTTGACCATTAAATAAAAAATTAAATATGTGAAAAAACTCTTCTTGAGATTTCTCCTTGCCTGCAATTAAATGAATATCATCAACTAATAATAAATCTGCTGACTGGTAAAAAAGTTTGATGTTTTCAATGGTTTTGTGCCTAAGGCTGGAGGTTATATTTCTAACGAAATCCATTAAAGGCACATATAATACTTTTAAATTAGGATTTTTAGCCTTGGCTAGATGACCTGCTGCTTGCATTAAGTGGGTTTTTCCTAGCCCTGACCCACCATAAATAATAAAAGGGTTGTAAGGCGAGGCTTTTATATTTTCTGCAATTTGTTTGGTGGCGCCATAGGCCATTTGATTAGCGCTTCCAAGCACTAAATTATCAAATGTATAGTCTTCAAATAAGGGGGTTGAATGTTGTTTTATTGTAGTGTTTGTTGGTGTAACCACCCCAATAGAGATGGTTAAATTTTTATTATGCTGACGAACGGCACTTTTAATTTGGGGTTTTAAATGTTTGCTAACATAGTCTTTAATTTTAGCAGTGGGGGCTAATAAGGATAATTGTTCTTTATTTTCAAGGGCAGTTAGTGGCTGTACCCAGACACTGTATTGTGATAATGGAATAGTATCCTTTAGTGTGTTTAAACATTGAGACCAAGTTTGTGACATAATGACTGTTTTAAATCACAGTAATGATATACTTAAATATTATATTGCTTTAAGAGAGGCACAAATGAATGCTTTAGAAAAGTATTTTGAAAAAATGTTGTGGAGCACTAGGCTAATGGTTTTGGCGGCGGTTATTTCCTCATTATTATTGTCACTTATGTTGTTTGTTATTACCGCAATTGATGTTGCGGGCATTATTGCACATGCAGCGGATTATCTGAGTGCCACTTCGGAGTTAAAAAAGACGTTAAAAATTGATATGATTGCCCATACAGTGGGGTCAATTGATGGGTTTTTATTGGCAACCATTTTGTTGATTTTTTCATTGGGCTTATATGAGTTATTTATTAGTGATATTGATGAGGCGAAAACAAGCGAGCAGTCATCCAAGGTATTGGTGATTAATTCTTTGGATGATTTAAAATCAAAATTAGCCAAAGTTATTTTAATGATTTTGGTGGTGACTTTCTTTGAAGTGTCCTTGTCAATGACATTTACAGGGGCGTTGGATTTGCTTTATTTCTCTTTGGGTATTTTAATGGTGTCGCTGGCTTTGTATTTTGGCTCTAAGTCATCTCATTAAGTCTATATAGTCGTTGATTTTTATTGTCAAATAGCGTAACATCCACTTCTTTTATCGTTAGAGAATAATTATGCGCCAAGTTATTGTTGCAGGCAATTGGAAGATGAACGGATCAAAAGAGACGGTTAATACATTGGTAATGGGTATTTTGGCAGGCATGTCTGAGGTTAATTCAACCGTTATTGTATGCGTGCCATCGCCTTATTTATCCCAAGTTGAGGCGTTGACGACTCACTCTCAATTAAATCTTGGTGCACAGGATTTAAATGTTAACGCATCAGGGGCATTTACTGGCGAAGTGAGTGCTGATATGATTAAAGATTTTGGTGCGCAATATGTGATTGTTGGTCATTCTGAGCGTAGAAGTCTATATGCTGAAACCGATGCAGTGGTTGCCAATAAAGTACAAGTGGCACTTGATAATGGCCTTACGCCTATTTTTTGTATTGGTGAAACCCTAGCAGAAAGAGACTCTGGCCAGATGGAAAGCGTTGTTATGCGTCAAATTCAGGCAGTGATTGATTTATCAGGCATTGATGCGTTTAAACATATTATTATTGCCTATGAGCCAGTTTGGGCAATTGGGACTGGTGTTACTGCTACTCCTCAACAAGCCCAAGATGCACATGCATTTATTCGTTCAATATTGGCACAAAATGATGCCAATATTGCACAATCGACTGCTATTTTATATGGTGGCAGTATGAACCCTAACAACGCTGCTGAATTGATTGGCTGTGAAGATATTGATGGCGGTTTGATAGGTGGGGCTTCGCTTAAAGCAGAAGATTTTTTACAAATTTGTAAGGTAGGTTAATTATGTCGTTTCAGATTATTTTAATTATTCATGTGTTGTTGGCGTTAAGCCTAGTTGCACTTATATTAATGCAACATGGTAAGGGTGCAGATGCGGGTGCTGCCTTTGGTGCGGGTGCCGCCGGTTCGGTATTTGGTGCGCGTGGTGCCAATTCTTTTATGTATAAATTAACTGCTAGTGTGGCAGTTGGTTTTTTTATGACCAGCCTAACATTGGCTTATCTGGCCACCAATGAAGTCGATGCTAATAAGCAAACAACCAGTATTATGGAGTCAGCCGCATCTTCTGATGTGCCAAGCGCTTCGCCAGTGGATGCGAAAACAAAGACTGATGATGTTCCAGTGGTTGTCTCACCTGTTGTTACAGACACAGAGACTAAGACTGATGAAGTGCCAATGATTTCACCAGTTGATACAGAAACAAAGGTTAAGGATGTTTCTAAATAGTTAAGTATTTGCCGATATGGCGGAATTGGTAGACGCGCCACCTTGAGGGGGTGGTGAGCTACGCTCGTGCCAGTTCGACTCTGGCTATCGGCACCATATTAGAGTTTTTTAAAAAGCGATTTAGGTCGCTTTTTTTATGGGCGGTTGGTTATAAAATGGCAGATGTTTCATGTGAAACATGGCTAATTTTAGTTGTAGCAATGGTGTTTTAGGATTGAAATTGATAAGAAAATGCGTTGTGCCGTGTATCACTTGAGTGCAGGTTAATTAAAAACAATCAATAATAAATTTGGCAGTGTCAAGCAGAAAGAAAATTTAAACAGTATTCAAACACCAATTTATTTCGTCGGTAAAACACCAAGTTTGGTTGATGAACTGAAAGAAACCAATCAAGTGTTTAATGAAAATAGTAGCAGCGATGAACTACAATATTTTGTAGATTGACGTTTTTCTAAAGCACAAATTTTATACGGGTTGGTTAATATTGAAGTACAGCAAATATTCGGCGTGACAAAAATTTGTTATCAGCAAAAAAATATCATTCAACTTATTGGGTGATTATAATTTTGTCTATCAACTTGAAAATAAAACGCCGACAGAGGACTATAAATCTGAAATTGCGTTAAATGGGCTGATTATTGAGTTCGAAATACGCCCAAATTTTGATTTTAAGACTGGTAGGCAGGGGGTTGTTTGGTAGAAGTTGAATTTTATCAGAATAACGGATATTCTTAATCCATTAGACAGTCGCAAGCTAGGATTGGTCGATATTAAGGATTTATACCCAGGTCAAGTCTTGTCCAAGTTTGATTGTGCTGATCGTTTAAATTATTCGATGATTATTTTGCACGAGAGCCGTTTTAGCAAAAATCCAAAACCAGGGTCATATTTTAAACCCACAGCATATTTTAGAGTCGTCCATGTCAACTAATAATATTAACAACACTGGGTATTGCATTCAGCCTAACAGGCGCATTTTAGGTTTGTGATATGGGCGTGTGTTTTGCTAATACTTATGTGGGTAAGGTCTATTTTTTGCTGGGCGTTTGCAAATGTGATAATAAATCAAAGGCCTTCAAAGATATTTGGTACCGCCGTTAGTCTGGTTTAGGGTCGTTTGTGTTGACTCAAATTGGTGTTAAAAATGGGTTTTTTAATGTTATTTTTGAGTGTTTCTTGGATTTTTTTATTTTTTTTAGCGCTTAGATGCCTTTGTAGTAGTCTTTTAGCAGATAGTATAAAAATATATTATAATATTATTGACTTATAATATAAGTATTGTATAATATACTAAATGCCGAACGATGGTTTGGCACATAAAACACCTTTAATTTCAAAGGTGTTAAAAACTTAAAATAATAATCCGGGGATATTAATATGAAAAAAATTATCGCAATAACAACTTTAGTGGCTGCCACTTCAGTATCAGCTTTTTTTGGCAACTCAAACAATAACGGCTGGGGTAACTCAAACGGCATGTATAATTACGGCCCTTTTGATGGCGGATCTAACCTTGGTCCGTTTAATTCAGGCTCTAATATGGGGCCTTTTAATGGCGGTTCAAATTGGGGACCTTTTAACGGTGGTTCAAACTGGGGTCCATTCAATGGCGCTCAAAACATGGGGCCTTTTGCCAATAGTAACGACATGAATAATGATTCAGACTGGGGCTTCCATTACAACAACAAGAACACCACTAAAAACGTCTCTAATGCCACAACTGATGGTAAGTTTACTGGTGTTGCTGATGCTAATGCCAAAGGAGTTGCTGATGCATACGCTAAAGGTCAAGCTGATGCCTTTGCTAAGGCACAAGCGGATGCGTACGCCAAAGGTTACGCAGATGCTAAAGCAAATTCTATCGTAGATTCACGCGACGCTAAGCAAAGAAAGTAAGATTAGATGATTAATTAATTTTAATCACTGATCTTTAAAAACCACCTTTCGGGGTGGTTTTTTTTATGCCAAAAAAAAGAGTGCAATGGCACTCTTCTTATTTTGCATTAGTGATGAGTGGGCTAGCCCTTCATCTGAGCGGCTACTTCGTCTGCAAAGTTTTCTTCTTTTTTGTCGATGCCTTCGCCCACTTCATATCGAACGAAAGAAACCACCGTGGCATTGTTTGCCTTAACAAGCGCAGCAATAGTGGTATCTGGGTCTTTAACAAAGGCTTGACCATATAAGGTCACTTCGTTGACAAACTTCTTCATACGTCCGCCAATCATTTTTTCAATGATATTATCAGGTTTGCCAGATTCGCGCGCCTGTTCAACAAAGATGGCTTTTTCTCTTTCTAATAAATCTGCATCCAGTTCATCTTCGGTAACGCATTCAGGTCGGGTGGCTGCCACATGCATGGCGATATCTTTGGCTAATGCTTCGTCGCCCCCTTCTAATACTGCCAATACAGCAATGCGCTCACCGTGCTTGTAAGCGCCAATCACGCCAGTATCAACTGTGATGGTTTGAACGCGCCTGATAGAGACATTTTCACCCACTTTGGCGACGATGTCTTCGCGTGTTTTTTCAAGTGAATCACCGTTGTCCAATGTTTGGCTCATAAATTCTTCAATATTGGCCGGTTTTGTTTTCAAGGCCAGTGCGCTCAAGGTGTCAACAAAATTGATAAAAGCATCTCCCTTGGTGACAAAATCAGTCTCAGAGTTTACCTCTAAGATGGTGGCAGTTTTGTGGTCATTGCTAATGTTGACTTTAACCAAGCCTTCAGCAGCAATACGGCTAGATTTTTTAGCCGCCTTAGCAGCGCCTGAAGAACGCATTAAATCGATTGCAGCCTCCATATCACCTTGGGTTTCAGTGAGGGCTTTTTTGCAGTCCATCATGCCTGAGCCGGTTCTTTCTCTTAATTCTTTAACTAAAGCAGCGGTAATTGCCATAATTATCTCCTGTGAATTTGTTGCACAATAGGCAAGGTTTGCCTTGCTTATTGTGAGTTTTGTTATAAATTATCCAAGTTTTGCAATAATGTCAGCCTTGGTGTCTTTAGGGCTGATTTCAATCCCTTTTTCTTTTGCAAGTGAGATTAAATCAGCTTTGAGTAATGTACTAAGATTTGCTTCAGGTTTAGCTGTTGCAGTTGGCTTTTTAGTAGATTTAACTGCTTTAGTTGGCTGGGCAGTTGGTTTTTTAGCCGGTGCTTTAACTGGCTTTTCAGCTGACTTTTTAGTCGGCGCTTCGGTTGCTACTTCGGCTGGTGCTTCAGTTGGCGTTTCGGTGGCTTTTTTGTTCGCTACGGGTGCATCAATCTTTGTAGCAACGGGTTTTTTCTTAATTGTTGCTGTTTTAACTTGAGGCGTGCTAGAGGCAGCTTTTGCTTCTAAAATGGCATTGGCAATTTCTCTTGCATAATAGCCAATGGCTCTAATAGAATCATCATTGCCAGGCACAACATAATCAATGCCTTCAGGGTTGTGATTGGTGTCAACAATGCCGATAATTGGCAGATTTAATTTTTTAGATTCGGCAATGGCATTTTTTTCATGGCCAATATCCACAACGAATACCACGTCTGGAATGCCGCCTAAATCTTTAATTCCACCCAAACTGCGCTCCAGTTTTTCCATTTCACGCGTCATCATGAGCGATTCTTTTTTGGCAAATTGGGCAAAATTGTCTTCGGCTAAGAACTCAAGGTCTTTTAGTCGTTTGATTGAGGCTTTGATGGTCTTGTAGTTTGTCATCATGCCACCTAACCAGCGGTGATTAACATAAGGCATACCGCAACGAATTGCCTCTTCTTTCATGATGTTAGTGGCTGCACGCTTGGTGCCGACAAACAAAATTGAGCCGCCATTAGCCGCAGTTTTTGAGGCAAAATTAAGCACATCGTTAAACATAGGCAGTGTTTTTTCTAGGTTGATGATATGGACACCGTTGCGTGTGCCGTAGATATACTTGTCCATTTTTGGGTGCCAGAATCGTGAACGGTGACCAAAGTGCACACCAGCTTCCAGCATTTTTTTCATTGACGTTTTTGCCATTTTTATTTCTCCATGGGGTTAGTGAAGTGCCTTAAACACTTCCTTCCACAACTCCTAACCATCAACCTTGATTAACAAGGCACCCTGATGGCTATGTCGAGCTGTGTGATACATTAAAAATGAGCTAGGCACCTGATAAACAAGCGCCCAACCCAACATTTGATTTTTTTCGAGCAATAATTGCCAAGTAAAAATCTTAAAAAGGGGTAATTATACCGAACCAGCGCCAATCTATCAAGTGCTTAATGGCCTAGTTGACCTTTGCTAATTCTGCACGCATAGCGTCAATCGTGGTTTTGTAATTATCCGTATTGAAAATTGCCGAACCTGCGACAAAGGTATCGGCACCAGCTTGTGCCACTTCGCGAATGTTGTCAATTTTGACACCGCCGTCAATTTCTAGGCGAATATCTTTGCCGCTGGCATCAATTAATTTACGCACTTGACGACATTTGACCAAAGTTTGTGGAATGAAGGATTGTCCACCAAATCCTGGATTAACCGACATTAATAAAATCATATCAAGTTTGTCCATGACGTTTTCCAGTACGTGTAATGGCGTTGCAGGATTGAAGACCAGCCCTGCCTTACAACCCGCTTCTTGAATCATGGCGAGTGTCCTATCAATGTGTTCAGAGGCCTCGGGGTGAAAAGTGATGTAGGATGCGCCGGCCGAGACAAAATCAGGGATTAATCTATCAACCGGTTTAACCATTAAATGCACGTCAATGGGTGCGGTAACGCCGTGGTTTCTTAGTGCCTCACAAACCAGTGGACCAATGGTTAAGTTGGGTACGTAATGATTATCCATCACGTCAAAATGAACAATATCTGCGCCATCACGCAAGACGTTGTCCACTTCTTCACCCAGTTTGGCAAAGTCTGCTGCTAAAATTGAAGGTGCAATAAAATTTTCTTGTTTCATGGTGCTTTCTCCTGAATTGATGTAATTGTGATGTATTTTACTCAAAAGTGAGCAACGAATGCCCTGTCATTTCAACGGGTTGTTCAATGTCCATCATTGCCAATAATGTCGGTGCTATATCTGATAGGGCGCCTGTGCAGGGTGGTGCAATGCTAGCTTTTCTTGGACTGACAAAGATTAATGGCACCGGATTATTAGTATGAGCAGTATGCACTTCGTGTGTAGTTGGATTGACCATTTGCTCGGCATTGCCATGATCTGCGGTGATTAGCATTTCGGCATTGGTGCTTTTAACGGCTTGATGAATAATACCCAGACAGGCATCAACCGCCTCAACGGCTTTAATGGCAGCATCGAGCTTGCCAGAATGTCCGACCATATCAGTATTGGCAAAGTTGCAAATAATCAAGTCGTATTTCTGGCTTTCGATATTTTCGACCAATTTATCGGTTAATTCAAATGCACTCATTTCAGGCTGTAAGTCGTAAGTGGCAACATCAGGCGAAGGGATAAGTAGGCGATCCTCACCATTAAATGCCCGCTCAACGCCACCATTTAAGAAAAAAGTAACATGCGCATATTTTTCAGTTTCGGCAATTCTAAGTTGGGTCATGCCCAGATTGGCCAAGTATTTGCCCAGCACATTGTTTAATTTTGAAGGCGGATATGCCACTGGTAAATTAAACTCTTTTTTGTATTCTGTGAGGCAGATAAATTGAGTGGGCACATAGACACCGCGTGAAAATCCTTGAAAATTTTCATCGGTAAAGGCCTGGGTAATTTGACGCGCCCGATCTGCGCGATAGTTCATAAATATGAGTACATCGCCTTTGTTAATGGTTGTCGGCGCATTGATACTGGTGGATTGAATAAATTCATCAGTTTCGCCACGTTCATAGGCCTGATCGATGGCCTCTAAGGCAGTTTTGGCTAAAAATTTGGATTTTCCTTGTGAGATTAACTCATAGGCACAACGCGTGCGAGACCAGCGATTGTCTCTATCTAGGGAAAAATATCGACCAATAATGGAGGCAATTTCACCAATGCCGACCTCAGCAATGGTATTTTCTAGGTGTTGAATATAGCGTTTGGCACTTTTTTGCGCGCAATCGCGGCCGTCTGTAAAGATATGCAGGTAAACCTGCTGGCAGTCGTAGCGACTTATCATTTTGAGCATGCCGTGAATTTGTTCTTCATGTGAATGCACGCCGCCATCAGATGAAAGCCCCATAATGTGAACTGCCTTGTTGTTTTCTTCGGCGTATTCTAGCGAATTTTTCAACACTGGGTTTCTGTAAAAATCACCATTACTAATATCGTGATGAATGCGGGTGTAGGCCTGTTTGACCACTCGACCAGCGCCTAGGTTTAAATGACCGACCTCGGAATTGCCCATTTGCTCGCCTGGCAACCCAACTTGTTTGCCACTGGTCAAAATTAAAGAGTGCTTAAAATCTTGATTAAATCGATCCCAAACTGGCGTATTGGCTAAGGCGATGGCATTATTTTCCAGCGTATCGGAATGCCCCCAGCCATCTAAGATGAGTAATAATTTGGTGTTTTTTTTAGATATCATAAGTCAATAAAATGGGTTAAACATTAAATAGAAAGTGTACCACATCGCCATCTTGCACAATGTATTCCTTGCCTTCGGAGCGTAATTTTCCAGCCTCTTTGGCGCCTTTTTCTCCGGCAAACTCAATAAAATCAGCATAACTAATGGTTTCGGCACGAATAAAACCTTTTTCAAAATCACCGTGGATTTTGCCAGCTGCTTGTGGTGCGCTATCGCCAGTATTGATGGTCCAGGCACGCACCTCTTTAACGCCTGCGGTAAAGTAAGTTTGCAAGCCAAGTAGTGCATAGCCTGCACTGATTAAGCGGTCAAGACCCGATTCTGTTTGCCCCATTTCGGTTAAAAAATCTTGTTTTTCGTCCGCATCCAGCTCTGCAATCTCTGCCTCAATATCCGCACAAATGGCCACCACCTCAGCGCCCTCCTCACGGGCAAATTTTTCCACGGCATCAAGGTGTGGGTTTTGGTTAAAGCCATTTTCACTCACATTGGCCATATATAAAACAGGCTTGATGGTGAGCAGTTGAAAGCCGCGCAATAAGGTTAGCTCATCCTCGCTAAAGTCCAAACTTCTGATACTGTGGCCCGCCTCTAAAGTTGGCAAAATTCGCGTTAATAGTGCTTTTAGTGGCAGTCCGTCTTTTTGCCCAGATTTTGTATTTTTGAGTGCCTTTTGCATGAGTTTTTCAACCACCTCGAGATCGGCCAATACTAACTCGGTATTAATAATTTCAATATCATCCAAGGGTGATATTTTGCCGGCAACATGAATAATATCGTCATCTTCGAAACATCGAACCACATGAATAATAGCGTCCGTTTCACGAATATTGGTTAAAAATTGATTGCCCAGCCCCTCTCCTTTTGAGGCACCCTCAACTAAGCCGGCAATATCAACAAACTCCATAGTTGTCGGTAGGATTTTTTCAGGCTTAACAATGTTGGCTAATGCGTCAAGGCGCTTGTCATTGATGGGAACAATGCCGACGTTTGGCTCGATGGTGCAAAATGGGTAATTTGCCGATTCGATGCCTGCTTGAGTGAGTGCATTAAATAAGGTTGATTTTCCAACGTTAGGTAGCCCAACTATGCCACATTTAAATCCCATATTTTCTCCTTTTGAATAGCAGTTTTACTCTGTTGTATGTAAGTGGTTCATGGCCTTGTCAATATTGCCCTTAATGACGTCTTCGATTACTTGTAAGGCATCAATCATGGCATTATTAATCTGTGTCAGCTCGTTTTTATTAGGCGCATGCAAAACATAATCAGCCACCTGAGATTTATCACCAGGATGGCCAATGCCAAGACGCAAGCGATAAAAAGATTGGGTGCCAAGCGCCTTAATGGTGTCACGCAGTCCATTATGTCCGCCGTGTCCGCCCTCGACTTTAAGCCTTGCTGTGCCAGGGTCAAGATCCAACTCATCATGAACAATAAGCAACTCCGATGCATTGAGCTGATAAAACTTGGCCAATGCTTGAATGGATTGCCCAGAGCGATTCATAAAAGTGGTTGGTTTTAATAGGCGAACGCTTAATCCGCCAATTGTAATGTGTGTTGTATGACCAAAAAACTTGGTGTCTTTTTTAAAACTGGCAGCGTATAAATCAGCCAGCGCATCACAAAACCAAAAACCCACATTATGCCGATGCGACTGATAATCCTTGCCTGGATTGCCCAGGCCAACAATCAGTTTAATCGCCATAATAGCTTGCTGAATACGGTTACTCGTCGCCTTTATCGTCAGCATTCTCACCGGCGACTTCAGTTTCAGGTGCCACAGGGGCATCATCTTCAATTTCGGCCATAATCTTAGCCTCTTGAACGGCAACAACGCTTTGATCGTGTGCTTCAATATCACCATGGGTTAATGCTGTCAGAATAACGCCTTTAGGCATATTTAGCCCTGTTAGACTAATATGCTCGCCCAAGGCAAGATTGGTAATATCGACATCAATTGAGGTCGGTAAGTCCGCTGGTAAACAAGAAACTTCAACAGAAGTTACAAATTGATTAAGGATAGCACCCAGACGGATACCTTCATTTTCATCAGCACCGATAAAGTGTAATGGGATGTTGGTTACTAGTGCTTGTTTTAAGTCAATTCTTAAGAAGTCAACATGAGTAACAATGCCTTTGGCAGGGTGACGCTGTAAGTCTTTAATAATGACAGATTCTTTTTTCTTGCCAATCATCAAGTCTAAAACTGACGTATAAGAGTCTTCATTTTCTAATAAATGGGTAATTTCGTGAATGCTTAAGGTGATGTTGCTAGGTGCTTTGCCAGCGCCATAAATAATAGCAGGGATTTTTTCAGCGTGACGTAGGCGGCGGCTCGCACCTTTACCTTGATCTTCACGCACTGTTGCGTTGATTGTTAAACTCATGTTTGTACTCCATAAAATAAAAAAAACACCCTTAATTAAGATGTTGACTTAAGCGATATATTTTGCGACCAAATATACCAAAGGGGCTATTTTACCTTAAGAGACCTTTGCATAAATATGAATAATCATCAAAAACCCATTTTTCGTTCATTTGGCAATTTTTTAAATCCTGTCTTAACCTTGTTAGGGCTAGGTTTAAGAAAATTACTCATTGGACAAAAATTGAATTTTGCCAATCATCCTTGTTGATGTAAAGGCCTCCTTAAGTGTAGTTTGTTTGGCGTGTTATCTGGATTTTATCCAAAAGATTAATGCGATAATGGCACTAATTGTGCCTGCAATCCACAGGTTGTTGACAGCAAGCACGCCGCTTAAGATGAGTAGTGATCCGGCAAAAATAGCTGCGGTTTGTTTGTCGGCATTGTCTTTAAGTTGATCAACGATTTGGTCGGTTTTCTGTGTGTAAAGTTTGTTGATATCTTTCATCTTGCCAAGTTGTTTAAGCGCATTAATGACGAGAGCAGGTAGCTCGGGAATTTCTTTTAACAATTCAGGCGCTTCTTTTTTGAGTTTTTTAAAGGTGTTTTTCATACTGTATCTCTCTTTCATTAAGTCTTCTAAAAAGGGTTTTGCGCTAGACCATAAGTCTAATTGAGGGTAGAGTTGCCGGCCTAAGCCCTCGATATTTAACAAGGTTTTGTCCAATAATAATAATTGTGGCTGGACGCGTATGTCGAAATTTTTGGCCTCTTGAATTAAGTCTAATAGCACTTGACCAAAATAAATCTCCCCTAGTGGCTTATCAAACATTGGCGTGCATATTTTTTTAACCGCGGCAGTAAATGCCTTTTCATCGGTGTTTATGCCAACCCATCCGGAGTCAATATAGACTTGCGCTACTTTTTGATAATCTTGATTAAAAAATGCCAGAAAAATATCCGCCAAAAAATCTCTATCCTCGTCGCTAAGCGTTCCCATAATGCCAAAATCTACGCCGATATATTGCCCCTCATCAGAGACAAAAATATTGCCTGGGTGCATATCGGCATGAAAAAAATTATGCTTAAAAACTTGGGTAAAAAAGATAACCACACCTTCTTCAGCCAGGCGTTTTAAGTCGATATTTTTAGCCTTAAGTGTTGCAATTTCGCCAATTGGCGTGCCATAAATGCGCTCGGTGGTTAGCACCTTGGTGCCGCTTAATGAATGAAAAACCTTGGGTACGTATAAAAGCTCAGAATCTTTAAAATTTTCTCTCAACTTGTCGCAATGTCCTGCTTCAATGCGCATATCCAGCTCGTCATTAATAATTGACTCAAATTCTTCAACCACTTCAATGGGGCGAATTTTTTTGGCCATAGTGGGGTGGTGGCTAATTAGTTTGGCCAGACTGCGCATTAATTTAATATCAGCTGTGATTAATTGCTCAATATCAGGGCGCACCACCTTAACCACCACTGCCTGTCCATCTAGCGTAGTTGCGGTATGAATTTGTGCAATAGAGGCGCTGGCCAGTGGGGTGTCGTCAAATGTGCTAAACAGTGTATTGATACTAGCACCAAGCGTTTGTTCGATAATAGCCCTTGCCGATTGAGTGTCAAACGCCGGACAGCTGTCTTGTAATTTTTTTAACTCAAGGCTAATGTCAGCGGGCAACAAATCGGGTCTGGTTGAAAGCGTTTGCCCAAATTTAATATAAATCGGCCCAAGTTCCTCAAGTGCCAGACGAATTCGCTCACCTCGGGTGTATTTTTTTACCGGAAAATAATGCCAAGGGAGTAAATACAAAAAAGGCCTAAAATTTTTTAATAAAGGCGTTGATAATACGAGAGAATCTAGCCGATAGCGCATCAGCACTCGTGAAATTTTAAAAAATCTAACTAAACTACGCACGGTTAGTGGCGGTTATTTTTGTATAATTTTGACACAGTGGGCATGATTAGCAATTGGCTTAACCCATCTTTGAGCGCATCCAGTGGATTGTTGGAATGCTGCACAAGGTGCTTAACATCTTTGGCTATTTTCCCCGCCTTATGCGCAATTATATCGCCTGTGTAGTGCGACAAAACTTCTTCTAGGTCAATATCCACAGAGTGAAGTAGGTCAACCAAGCATTGCACGGTTTTAACATCACCATGAATGATTAATTTGTCTTGTTTGAGCAGTTCGGTTAAATCCTCGCCCTTGAATAAGGCAAAAAACACGCCAGCACTAAGACGAATATCAACATCATTTTGGCGTTCTGTATCGCTGATTACAAAAATTCGACCATTGGCACTGATAAAATTAAGTTCAATAGGCAGGTCTTGTAATGCAAATCGAATGGTTTTATTGTCTAAGGGCTTGAGGTCAAGATTGCCAGTTTGAATGAGGTAATTGAGCGCCTGCTCTAGGGCAAAATATTGCATCAGGCGAGGCTAAACTTTAATGCCTTTGTGTAGTGCCACAATCCCGCCCGATAGATTGTGATACTCGCAAAAACCAAAACCAGCCTCTAGCACCCTATCTTTTAAGGTTTCTTGGTCAGGGTGTTTGCGAATTGACTCGGCCAGGTATTGGTAAGAGGCTTTATCATCCGCAATCAGTTCACCGAGCGTTGGCATAATATTAAAGGAATAAAAATCATAGCATTTTTTAAGTAATTTCGAATCTGTTGTTGAAAATTCTAAAATTAATAAGCAACCGCCAGGCTTGAGTATGCGGTGCATTTCGCTTAGCGCTTGGTCTTTATCAGTTACATTTCTAAGCCCAAAAGCGATAGAAACACAATCAAAACTATTATCAGCAAAAGGCAGATATTGCGCATTGAGCTGGACAAAATCGACGCCAAATACACCTTTATTGATGAGGTTTTTTCGTCCCTCATTCAGCATAGCAGCATTAATGTCCGATAAAATAACCTGCCCAGATTTGCCAACTTTTTGACGAAATGCAATGGCCAAATCGCCCGTTCCGCCAGCAATATCCAGTACCTTGTCGCCCGTTTTGACGTTGGAAGAGGCAATAGTATAGCGCTTCCACAATCGGTGCGCGCCCAGTGATAAAACGTCATTCATTAAATCGTACTTGCTGGCAACCGAATCAAAAACGCCCTTAACCAAATGTTGTTTGTCTTTGGTGGCAACGTCTTTGAAGCCAAAATGTGTGGTATTATTCATGTCTTTTGGTTTGTTGGGTAGGCTCTAAAGTCGCTACCGGTGTAAATTTGAGTGGGTCTAAAAATTCGATTATGCGCCACTTGTTCGTGCCAATGTGCTGCCCAACCTGCGGATCTTGCCATGGCAAAGATGGGAGTAAAGTGTTCTTTTGGAATGTTGAAAATTTCAGAATAAAGGATGCCAGAATAAAAATCAACATTCGGAAATACGCCTTTATCAGCAAGCAATTCTTCGCAAACGCGTTCTACTTCTAAGGCGGTTTCAAAGCGTGCTGATAAGGTGATATTGGCTTTTTTAATATAGGCTTCAATCATCTTTTGTAAAATACTGGCACGCGGGTCTTTGACGCTGTATTCGCGATGTCCCATACCCCAAATAACTTGCTTGTTTTTTAGGCGCTTTTCAATATAATTGCGCGCATTTTTTTTGTCGCCAATTGCATCTAGCATTTTTAGCACATCTTCATTGGCACCACCGTGTAGAGAGCCTGCTAGAGTGCCAACTGCCGCTGAGATTGAAGCAAAAGGATTGGCCAATGTCGAGGCAGTGACCATGGCTGAAAACGTGCTGGCATTGATGGTATGCTCGGCGTGCAAAATCAAACAGGCGTCAAATAATTGCACAATGTCTTGATCAGGCTCTTCGGCAAAAGACATATACAAGAAATTTTTTGCATAAGACATATTTTTACTAGGCGGAATGGGGTCGTAGCCGGCGCTAATTCTCGCCCACATGGCCACTAAGGTGCTCATATTGGCAATAATTTTAGTCAGTGCGCTTTGCGTAAAGGCAGAGTCAGGGTCTTTGGCCCCTGCACCCGGGTAAAAGGTTGCCATGGCGGCAATTGCCGTTTGTAATACATCCATTGGGTGCCCGTTTGCTGGCAATGTCCACATCATTTCTCTAATATTGCGTTTAACCTCGTAGCGTTTGTGTAATACGCATCGAAATGTTTCTAAATCAGCCTTGCTCGGCAACTCGCCGTCTCTAAGTAGCATAGCTACCTCTTCAAAAGAGGCGTTTTTTGCCAAGTCTTCAATGGAATAGCCGCGATAGGCCAAAATACCATTTTTGCCATCAATTGATGAGATGGAAGATTCGGTGGCGGGTACGCCTGCTAGGCCGGGTATGTATTCAATCATAATGCTGATTTATACCGAAAAAGATGAGCCACAACCGCAGGTGGTTTTGGCATTGGGGTTGTGAATAATAAAACGCGCGCCTTGCAAATCCTCAAGATAATCAACAGTTGCGCCGATTAAATATTGATAGCTCATAGGGTCAACCACGAGCTGTACGCCATTGTTCTCAACGCCAGAATCGCCTTCTTTGTGTTCCTCATCAAAGGTAAAGCCATACGAAAATCCAGAACAACCGCCGCCTGTAATATAAACACGCAAGCGTAAATTCTGATTTTTTTCTTCCTTGATTAAGGCTGAAACTTTGTTGGCAGCGCTGTCGCTAAAAATAATATCGGCTGATTCTAGTACTTCTGACATGGTATTTCCTCTTGTTTAAGGCAGTAAGCCCATGGATGATAGCCCAGTTTTTTCGTCCAGACCAAACATAATATTCATATTTTGAATGGCTTGCCCAGCTGCCCCTTTGACTAAATTATCAATCACGCAGGTAACGACTAATTTTCCGCCAACTGCGTGTTGTACGCCAATTTGGCAAAAATTGCTGGATTTCACATTGCGCGTTGCTGGAATAACCCCAGCACCCAGAACATTGACAAAGTATTCATCTTTATAAGCCTGTTCAAAAATTGATTGTACCTCAATATCTGTCTCTAATAAGTCCACATAAATTGTGGACTCCATACCGCGAATCATTGGCACCAAATGCGGAATAAAGGTTAGCCCGATTGGCTTGCCACCTGCCAGCGAGCTTAATTCTTGTTTGATTTCTGGATAGTGGCGATGCCCGCTAATGCCGTAAGCCTTAACGGATTCGCTGGTTTCACATAATAGCATGGCTTGGTTGGCGCCACGTCCTGCCCCACTTACCCCAGTTTTGGCATCAACAATAATGGTTGATAGGTCGATTAACTTTTGCTCAATTAAGGGTTTGAGTGCTAATAAAACGGTGGTTGGAAAGCAGCCAGGGTTGCCAATTAAGTTAGCCGTTTTAATTTGCGCACGATTAATTTCAGACAGTCCGTACACTGAAGAGGCTAGCAAATCGCCCTGAAAATTATCCAAACCATACCATTGTGCATATTCGTTCTTATCGCGCAGACGAAAATCTGGGCCCAGGTCAATAACTTTGATACCTTGATGAATAAAATTACCCGCCGTTTTCATAGCAACGCCATGGGGAGTTGCAAAAAAGATAATATCACAACTGTCTAGGATTTTGTCATCAGACTTTGTGAAGATTAATTGTGTTTGCCCTGCCAAAGACGGGAAAAAATCACCCACCAATTGTCCCACTTCCGAGCGAGAGCTGATAGCAATCACCTCTACACCCTCATGAGTATGAAGTAATCTGAGTAATTCGACTCCAGTATAACCCGTGCCACCAATAATGCCTACTTTAATTGTCATAGTTTTAAAAGGTTAATGAGGCTCTCCAAGCATTTTTTCAAGATAATGAATATTCAGACCCCCTTGTTGAAAAACCGCATCTTCCATAATGCGAGCCTGTAAAGGGATATTGGTTTTAATGCCGTCAACAACCATCTCACTCAGCGCATTTTGCATCTTGATAATCGCACCAAGACGCGTATCTGCATAGGTGATTAATTTGCCAATCATTGAATCGTAATAAGGCGGCACCGTATAGCCATTATAAATATGCGAATCAACCCGTACGCCCAATCCACCAGCCACATGATATTGGGTAATCTTGCCGGGAGAAGGCATAAAATTGTTAGGGTCTTCAGCATTGATGCGACACTCAACAGCATGGCCTTTAATCACCACTGCATCTTGAGTAAACGACAGCGTCTGCCCATCAGCAATCAAAATTTGCTCACGCACAATGTCAATCCCAGTAATCATCTCCGTTACTGGATGTTCAACTTGTACACGAGTGTTCATTTCAATAAAATAAAATTCATTGTTTTCAAATAAAAATTCAAAAGTGCCCGCTCCCCGATAATTAATCGCCTGACAAGCCTTGGCACAAACTTGGCCGATTTTGTTGCGCAATGCGGGCGTGATGCCAGGTGCAGGTGCTTCTTCTACTACTTTTTGATGGCGACGTTGCATGGAGCAATCACGTTCGCCCAAATGCACGGCATTGCCGTGCTCATCAGCCAATATTTGAATTTCTATATGGCGTGGGGTGGTGAGAAATTTTTCCATATAAACTTCTGGGTTGCCAAAAAAACTTTGCCCTTCGGTTTTGGCCAACTCAATGGCAGCAAGTAAATCAGACTCTTTTTCCACCACTTGCATGCCACGACCACCGCCACCACCAGATGCCTTAATAATAATCGGCAGACCAATATTTTTAGCCAGTGCCATATTTTTAATAGGATCGTCATCCAAAGCACCATCCGAACCAGGCACACAAGGCACGCCAGATGCCTGCATGGCTTCAATAGCAGCCACTTTATCGCCCATAACACGAATATTTTGCGCACGCGGACCAATAAATATAAAGCCACTTTCCTCAACACGTTGGGCAAAATCAGCACTTTCTGATAAAAATCCATAGCCAGGGTGAATGGCATCCGCATGGGTTACCTCGGCAGCAGCAATCAGCGCAGGGATATTTAAATAACTATCAAGCGAAGAGGGCGGGCCGATGCACACTGCTTCATCAGCCAAGCGCACGTGCTTAAGATCCTTATCTGCTGTTGAATAGACGGCAACAGTTTTAATGCCCAACTCTCGACAAGCCCTTAAAATCCTAAGCGCAATTTCACCGCGATTGGCAATCAGCACTTTTTGAATGTTGTTTAAGATCATCATTGAATGACAACAAGTGGCTGGCCAAATTCAATGGCATCACCATCTTTACACAAAATTTCAGTGACGGTGCCAGATTGATCGGCTTCGATTTGATTCATAATTTTCATAGCCTCAATGATGCAAATAGTATCACCTTGGGTCACGTGCTGGCCAATGGTAATAAAGGCATCAGATGTTGGCGATGCGGCACCGTAGAAAGTACCGACCATTGGCGAGCTGATTGGATGGCCATCAATCGTTGTGGGCGCCTGTGCAGTGGCAGTTTCAGTAGGGGTTATGGCGATGGGGGCAGCAGCGACGGGCGCAGGTGCCATTGGTGCAGCCATAGGTGCATTACCATGGCGCGAAATTCGAATCGACTCCTCACCCTCACTAATTTCTATTTCTGCCATGCCGGATTGTTCTAACAATTCCATGAGTTTTTTTATTTTGCGAATGTCCATGTTGGTTACCCCTTTGATTTAATATGTTTGATTGCGGCGCTTAATGCAAATTCATAGCCCTGTGCGCCAAAGCCTGAAATGACCCCTTGTGCAATGTCTGAAAAATAAGATGTTTGACGAAAATCTTCCCGTTTGTAAACATTAGACAAATGCACTTCTGTAAACTCAATACCCACTGCCAACAACGCATCACGCAGTGCCACAGAGGTATGAGTAAAGGCCGCTGGATTAATAATAATATATTGGGTTGCGTTGTTACTTGCTGCATGGATTTTATCAATCAAGCCAACTTCGGCATTATCCTGATGATGCTCAAGGCTGAGCCCAGCCGTCGCCGCCAATTGAGTCAAATGACTAACAATAGCCTTTAGGGTTTGCGCGCCGTAAAGATTAGGTTCGCGCGTACCGAGCATATTTAGATTAGGGCCATTAAGCAATAAGATGTCCATAACACATTACAACAAGTAACAAATAAATCTAATTTTACCACCAACATCAAGCATCTTAATCGTTTTTAATAGACTTTTAGCGACCAAGTTAAATTAACGCTTATTTAACGCTATTCAGATGCTGAAGATAGCCTTGCGCATCAATTTCACCCACAATGCGTTGAGCGCGATGTTCGACACCTGCTTTAAAAAACAAAATACCCGGCGGCCCGATGATATTAAATTTGGCCATCAAGGCTTTATCAATTGCATCATTATCAGTCACATCAGCCTGCAAGGCAATTACGTTTTCCATAGCAGTAACTACTGTCTGATTAGAAAAAACAAAGCGCTCTAATTCCTTACAAGAAATACACCAATCCGCATAAAAATCCAGCATCACAATTTGGTTGGTTGTTTGCGAACGAGCCAATGCCTTGTCTAAATCTTCAATACTTTTGATTGTTTTAAATTGGACGTGTACTTGTTGCGCTTGAGCAGTCGATGCCCCCCAGCCAGACAATGGTGTCAGCATATCACCACCACCACGAGCTACCAAACCCCAAAGCAACAGACCGTAGAACATAATTAATAGTCCAATGGCCTTAAAAATACGCATCCAAGCATTTGGCGTATCGCCCAATTTGTTCAAAACACCCATGGCAATCGGGGCAATGCTAAATAGTGCCGCCCAAAGTATTAACGACACCAAATCAGAAATAATCCGATCAAGTAGCCAAATAGCAACCGCAAACATCAAAATACCAAAGACGTATTTTATATTGTCCATCCAGCCACCTGCACGCGGTAATTTTGACACACCAGTGCCAATCAAAATAAGCGGCGCCCCCATGCCCAAACTCATCACAAATAGTGACAAGCCACCCAGTAGCGCATCACCCGTTTGCCCAATATAAATTAACGCACCCGCCAGCGGTGGCGCAACACACGGCCCGACAATCAGTGCCGACAAAAAGCCCATAATTGCCACACTAATTAAATGCCCCCCTTCTTGCTTGTTGCTGATACTTGCAATTTTAGTTTGTAAACCAGCGGGCAATTGAATGTCGTAATAACCGAACATAGAAAAAGCCAAGGCAATAAAAATC
>JAJRPY010000125.1 GCA_024280535.1 Gammaproteobacteria bacterium
CATCAAACAAACCTTATTCATCTAGTATCAGCTACCCAAAAGCAAAAATTGAATGCTACTAACCGCCCCTCTTTAACAAAGCCCTCTATTTAGTGAATTATTATTTTAAATAACTTTATTCAGAGCAAGCGCAAAAAAAAATACACCAGCAAGATGAGCCTGTTTTTTTCAAATTCAGAACTTTAAGGTTATTGACCAAAGTCTTGGCTTATGCTACAAATCAATATTCAAACTGCTTAATAAATAGTAATAAGCCACTATCGTCAGGCTGCCCAGTATTAGCACAATTAAACTGCGGTATTTGGCTTTGCGTTGCTGTTTTTGCAGGTTCTTCTGGTGCGAGGCGACGTCCATAATTTCATCTCCAAAAAATATCGACAAAAATGTACCTAAGGCGCTAATAATCAAAATACTCCAGTAGGGATAAGGCTCAGACAAAATTTTCTCTAATAATTGCGTGATAAAACTCAAACCATAAGAATCCACACTGCTGGTCATATAAAACACATTAATACCTATGGCCACAAACCATACTGCGATTTGCGTATAGAACATTTTTATACCAAATAACAATCGAATTGGAAAAGCCAAAATAAACCCGCCATCAGCAATAGGCGTACATAGCACAAAAAAACTCCAGGTCAAAATAGCCACACCAAAGCCCGTGGCAGCATCATATTTCCAACTCATATACAAAAAATAAACGATGACAATCAAGACTAATAGAACGAGTTTTAACAGGGATTTATTGTGTGTTTTCATGTTTTGGCGTATTGATCAAAATAACCTGTTTTACCCTAATCACATTCTCAAAAACAAATACATCAATCCACATCAAAAACCTAGCCACCCTAGCGCCTTCAAGCAAACTGTGGATTTTTTTAGATTTGCATGGCTAACAAGTAATATCTTTGAAAAAATAGACATTAAAATTCAAATAATAATTGATTGAATTATGTAATAAGCTTCTAGTATAATTCTGTGAATTATTATATTAATACGGAGAAAATTGTTATGAAAAAACTTGTTGTTTTATTTCTTAGTGCCACATTTTGTTTTACTGCTTTTGCCGATTCAATCAGAGTATGTGTAACCCAAGACTCTACACAAGACGGTCGGCCTGATTTCGCACTAATCTACAACGGCTATCCAATTACCGAGGAGTCTGATTATCTTCTTGGAAAAGCGGGGAGTTGTGAAGATATACCTCTTGTGGCATCCCATGCAGTTTTTCTGAATAAGCCAATTACTGTCGAAATAGATTCTCTTAACATCAATACCGTTACTTTTTCTCAAACAGATAATTTTCAGAATTGTAGTGTAACTATATTGTATAACCACTTCACTGGCGTTACTTTTGATGCACACGCAGAAATAGGGTGCACTTCAAAAACATACCATCTTGATCCAAAAAGTAAACATTTCCAGTCTAAGGCAAAACCAAGCAAATAGCCAGTTATTTGATGAGTTTTGAACGGCAAAAATACTGTTTTATAAGTTGAAATAGACTTATAGCGTTGGTTAAAAAAAATGCAAGCAAGGCTTGCATTTTTTTTGGTTTGTTGCATTGGAAATTGCAAATATTAATTTAAATAACTAGAACGTTGTTAATTAGTATAAAATACCTGCTGCCTTGCTTGAGAATAATAGAGTTCCAAGCTATTTTATTAATAACCATAAGGAGAAACAACTCATGAGACATTATGAGATTACACTTATTGTGCACCCTGACCAATCGGCTCAGGTTAGTACGATGATGGATAACTACAAAGAGATTATCACCACGGGCGGTGGACACATTCACCGTGAAGAAGATTGGGGGCGCAAGCATTTGGCTTATCCAATTAGAAAAATTTATAAGGCGCATTACCTATCAATGAATATTGAATGTGATCAAGAGACGCTTGATAAACTTAACTACAATTTCCGTTTTAATGACGCCATTCTTAGGAATTTAATTCTTTCTGAAGATGAAGCGATTACCAAGCCTTCGATTATGATGACGGCTAAAGACGAAGATACCAAACCAGTTAGGAAATAGGAGTTTATTATGGCTAAGCAACAAAAGAAAAAACGCAGACCTCAAGTTAAAATTAATACTTTTTGTCGTTTTACGGCAGATGGGGTTAAAAAAATTGACTATAAAGATGTTGAGACATTGCTCAAAAATATTGATGAAAGTGGCAAGATTACACCATCAAGAATGACTGGTACCATTGCCAAGTTTCAACGTCAATTAACCACTGCCATCAAAAGGGCTAGATTTTTAGCGCTCATTCCTTACACTGATAAGCACAAGAAATAGGAGTAACCATCATGCAAGTAATTTTATTAGAAACCATTCAAAAAGTAGGCGCGTTAGGCGAATTGGCCAATGTTAAAGCCGGTTATGCACGCAATTATTTAATTCCCCGTGGCAAAGCCAAACCTGCCACCAAAACAAACTTGGCTGAATTTGAAGTGCTCAGAGCTGGCTTACAAGCCAAAGAAGCCGATGCACTGGCTGCTGCTCAAGCTATTGAAGCCAAAATGCTTGATACGGTTTGCACCATTAGCGCTAATGCTGGCGATGAAGGCAAATTATTTGGCTCTATTACCACGGCAGATATTTCCCAAAGCCTTGCTGAGGCTGGATTTGAAGTTGAAAAACGCACAATTAATCTGTCTGAAGCCATTCGCCATGTTGGTGAATATGACGTTAGTGTCACGTTGCATTCATCTGTTTCAGTAGCTATTAAAGTAGTTGTCGAGGCGCAAGCAGAAGAGTCATAATTTAACACTAACTTAAGTTAAAATTAAGAGCCCTCGCAAGAGGGTTTTTTATTTTTTAGGTAATTCTATGGATATTGAAAACATCAAAATTCCACCCAATTCACTTGATTCGGAACAATCTGTTTTAGGTGGGCTATTATTACACAATGACGCTTGGGATCAAATAGCCGATATTCTTACGTCGGTTGATTTTTACAATGCCTCGCATCGCCTCATTTTTGAGGCCATTTCCACCCTATTACAGCACGACAAACCTGCTGATATTCTCACAGTTAAGGAACATGTTAAAAAAAATGGCCACGAAGAAACCATTGGCGGCTTTATTTATTTGGCACAAATTGCGGAAAATACACCCAGTATTTCCAATATTGAAGCCTACGCCAAGCATGTTCGTGAACTGAGTGTTTATCGTCAATTAATCGTTGCCAGCCATGAGATTGCCGATACCGCTTACAACCCAAAAGAGATGGAAGTGCAGGCGTTAATCGACCTTTCTGAAAAGAAAATATTTGAAATTGCCGAGCAAGTTACCCGTGGGAAAAAAGACATCAGCAATGTGCGGGATATTATCAAAGATGTGGTCAACCGCGTACATGAAATGCAAGAAACGGATGGTGTTACCGGGCTTGAAACTGGCTTTATCGAGCTGGATAAAATCACCTCAGGACTACAAAATGGCGATTTGATTATTGTTGCCGGCCGACCCTCTATGGGCAAAACGGCTTTTTCAATGAACATCATTGAGCATGTTGCCATTACTGCCAAGGAGCCAAAGCCTGTGGCAGTGTTTAGTCTAGAGATGCCGACTGAATCATTGGTAATGCGTATGATTTCTTCTTTTGGTCATATTAAGGGTGAGAATCTAAAAGACACCATGACTGAAACCGACTGGAATAGTTTTAATCACGCGGTGCTGGCCTTGGAAAAATCCACCATTTTGATTGATGAAACGCCTTCAATTACCCCGACCGAAATTAGGGCAAAATGTCGTCGTCTCAAGCGCCAATATCCAGATTTATCCTTAATTATGGTAGATTATTTGCAACTGATGATTGTCCATGGTAAGAGTGAAAATCGCGTGCAGGAAATATCAGAAATTTCAAGGTCGTTAAAAGCGCTAGCAAAAGAAATTAACGTTCCTGTTATTGCCTTGTCGCAGCTTAATCGTGGTGTTGAATCACGCCCTAAAGCGGGCAAGGGTCGTATGCCTCAAATGTCAGATTTACGTGAATCAGGCTCTATTGAGCAGGATGCCGATATTATTGCCTTTATCTATCGCGATCAGCAATATCATGATGATTCTTACACCAATCCCGAAGAAATTGGCAAGGCAGACTTGAAAATTGCCAAGCATCGTAATGGCTCAACTGGTAGCATAAAACTGGCCTTTATTGGTGAGTATGCACGCTTTGAAAATCTTGCCAATGAAGATCAATTCCAAGGTATGCCTGATGAGCATATGGATGCTGCTTATAATAACAATATGGTTAATTTTGACCAAGAACCTTTTTAAACTTCCATGCACGTTGTCGCGGCTATTTCCCAATCGGCGCTGGCTCATAATTTAAATGTTGTGCGCACGCAGGCTCCGCAGGCAAAGATACTTTGTATGGTTAAGGCCAATGCTTATGGGCATCATATAGATTTAATCAAACCTTTATTTCAGGGCGATTTTGTTGCCGTTAGTGAGTTGAGCGAAGCCCGCATACTCAGGCAACATACTGCTCTGCCTATTGTATTATTATCAGGTATTTTTAACGACACCGAACTCAATGAAGCGCTAGCGTTAAAGTGCCATTTGGTGTTGCATCATCTATCTCAATTATCGATTATTTGCCATAGCACACAAGCAATCAAAGTTTGGCTCAAGGTCGATACTGGTATGCATCGTCTGGGCTTGTCTTTGTCGGAATTAAGCCGTTGTTTGGCGCAAATTAATCATTGTCCAAATATTCATATTGAGTGCATAATGAGCCATTTTGCCTGCGCCGACGAACCAGAACACGCCAACAATTTAACGCAACTTAATGCGTTTAATCAAATTAACACAACTGGTATTAATCGCTCAATGGCTAATTCTGCCGCAATTCTTGGCCTGCCTCAAGCGCATTTTGACTACGTGCGCCCAGGCATTATGCTATACGGCGTATCCCCATTTGCAACGATAAACAAAAAATTACAGCCAGTTATGCAACTGTCTGCACCGATTATGAGCGTTAAATCTATCCACAAAGGCGACTCGGTTGGCTATGGTGCTGGCTGGACGGCCAAACAAACCACCCGTATTGCCACTATCGGCATTGGCTATGCGGATGGCTACCCTCGCCATGCAAAAAATGGCACACCTGTATTAATTAACAACCAGTTATGCACACTGGCTGGGCGTGTTTCTATGGATTTAATTTGTGTTGATATTGGTGATTTGAAAGTGTCTGTAGGCGACCGGGCCATTCTCTGGGGGCATGACAAACTGCCCATCGAAACAATTGCTGCCCATAGTGATACCATTGGCTATGAATTATTAACTGGCGTTAGCAGTCGTGTTAGCTTTATTGCCCATGCGTAAACTTATCCAAATCAGCGATTGTCATATTGACGACGAGGCTATCACTATGGGGGTCAATACTCAAAAAAATTTAGCCAAAGTGGTTGAAGCGCTCACCCATTATGAATTTGACGCCTTACTAATTAGCGGCGATTTAACCCACCACGGCACCTCTGGCGCTTATGCTCAAATCAAAACAATCTTAGCACCTATTAAAGCGCCTATTTATATAATCGGTGGCAATCATGACGATCCTGCCCAACTCAACACCTACTTTAAAGACAATCTGCTAGGCTCTGCCAAACTGGGCAATTGGCAGTTGATTGGGCTTGATTCAGTGCAACCCAACAAAGCCAGTGGATTATTAAGCAAAGCGACTTTGCACCAGCTTAATCAACAACTTTCAACCTCAGAGGCTGAGCATATAATAGTAGCCCTACATCATCCAATCGTTACTATGAATAGCGGTTGGGATGATGATTTATCGCTAGAAAACCCAAAAGATTTATACCCAATATTGGCTCAGTATTCTAAAATACGCTGTGTGGTTTTTGGGCATGCGCACGAATCGGCTGATTTTCACCATCAACACTTTGCTATTGTCGCTTGCCCCTCAACCGCTTTACAATATAATCAAGAGTCAAGAATTGGCTTTAATGAATTTACCTTACATGACAATGGTCAAATTAACTGGACAACACAATGGATTTAGCCACTCAACACTTAAACGCACTATACAATACCAGGCAAGCAAAAACCTATAGCGATGTTAGCGCTTTGTTTGAGTCAAATTATTTAAAAATATTAACGCTCATCCCCTTGCTCAAACAAACCGCGCATCATAGCATTCTTCCTCATAATAACGCAGCCGACCTACATTTAATCATTAACCAGCGCTTTACTCACACCGGCATTTTTACCCTGACGCACATTCTTAACGGCAACATTCACAAGCCTGATATTAACTTTAAAGTATATTTTGATGCACAATTGCTAGAGGTGATTTCAGTGTGTAACGAAACCACTTTAAATGCTAATCATCCATTTTTAGCGCAATGTAGCGATCTAAACATCCAATGGGAGCTTAATTTATTTATGCAACGATGGCTGGATTATTGCCTAGACAACTACCAAGGAAAATCATGGCAGACGCTGTAAGCCCACACGCTAAAGACAAATTAGTTGTTGCCATTTCATCACGTGCATTATTTGATTTAGACGAATCTCACCAAATTTTTAAGCAACAAGGAGTTGAGGCCTACGCCAAACATCAAGAAAAAAACGAGAGCATTATTTTGCCACCAGGTGTTGGTTTTTCACTGGTTAAAAAACTATTAGCACTCAACACTAAGAAAAACCCCATTGATGTTATTTTATTGTCCAGAAACAGTGCAGATACTGGGCTGCGTATTTTTAATTCAATTGAACACTACGGCTTAAACATTTCACGCGCCGCCTTTACCCGTGGCGAAAGCACACACAACTTAGTTGCCGCCTTTGAGGCCGATTTATTTCTATCCAGCAATTATCAAGATGTGCAAAAAGCTTTAAAATCTGGGTTTGCAGCTGCCTCAATTGTTGGTGAAGGCTCAAAATATTCTCACGCAACTCAACTACGTATTGCATTTGATGGTGACGCTGTTATTTTTTCGGATGAATCTGAAAAAATCTACCAAGAAAAAGGCATTGACGCTTTCGAAGAAAATGAGAAAAAATCAGCCAACATAGCGCTCAAAGCTGGCCCGTTTAAATGCTTTTTAACCTCATTGCACAAAATTCAATCAGCCTTTCCAGTAGAAA
>JAJRPY010000126.1 GCA_024280535.1 Gammaproteobacteria bacterium
AATTAGATTAGCAGATGAGTTTTATCGTTATTATTCCTGCTCGGTACGCCTCAAGCAGGCTGCCTGCAAAATTATTAAAAGATGTTTACGGCAAGCCACTGATTCAGTTGGCTTATGAAAATGCCATTAAAAGCCAAGCAGATCGGGTTATTATTGCAACGGATGATATGCGTATCAAACAAGCTGTGCAAGGTTTTGGCGCCCAAGTTTGCATGACAGATAGCCAGCATACTTCCGGCACTTCAAGAATTGCACAAGTGCTCAGTATGCTGAATATTGCTGATGACGAATGCATTGTGAATGTCCAAGGGGATGAGCCGATGCTTGATCCGATTGTGATTAACCAAGTGGCTAATAATTTGCTTGATAGTCAAATGCACATGGCAACACTTTGCGAGCCAGTTGTTGATGAGCAGCAATATTTGGACCCAAATTGCGTTAAAGTGGTGTTTGATAAATTGGGCAAGGCCTTGTATTTTTCGCGTGCGCCGATTCCATTTTTTAGAGAACGGCAGGATATTGACTTGTCGCTTTGTTATAAGCATATTGGTATTTATGCTTATCATAGTCGATTTATTAAACAATATTTAACCATGGATAGCGCTCGATTAGAACAAGTTGAGCGCTTGGAGCAACTAACAATTTTGTATGAAGGGTTTGATGTCCATGTGGCTAATGCCTGTAGTGAAGCGGGTTTTGGCATAGATACGCCAGAAGATTTAAATCGGTTGCTGGCAGTATTAGCACCGAGTAAAAACAAAGGTTAAACAATGAAGATTATTAATGGCAATAAAATTGCACAAGCATTACGTAACAAAATTGCAACAAAGGTTAAGCCACTTGAGCGTGCACCAGGTTTGGCAGTTATTTTGGTCGGTGATGACCCTGCCTCTGCTGTGTATGTGCATCATAAAGATAAGGCGTGCAAAGAGGTTGGGTTTTATTCAGAAAAAATTAATAAGCCGAGCGATATTACTCAGCAGGCGTTGCTAGATGAAATTACACGCTTAAATAACGATGATAAAATTGACGGTATTTTAGTGCAGTTGCCATTGCCAGATCATTTGGATGCCAGTTTAGTCATAGAAACCATTGCGCCTGAAAAGGATGTGGATGGTTTTCATAGTGAAAATATCGGCAAACTGATGCAAAATCAGCCCGGCTTGCGCCCATGCACACCCAAAGGGGTGATGAGTATGCTGGCAACAACAGGGGTGGATTTGGTGGGCAAAAATTGTGTGGTAGTTGGTGCCTCTAATATTGTGGGCAGACCCATGGCAATGGAGTTGTTAAATGCGCGCGCAACAGTGACGATTTGCAATAGTAAGACTATAAACCTATCTGGCAAGCTGAAAAATGCGGATATTGTGGTAGCGGCTGTGGGTCGTCCAAAAATGATTCAAGGTGATTGGATTAAGTCGGGGGCTATTGTGATTGATGTTGGCATTAATCGACTAGAAGACAAGTTGGTAGGGGATGTTGATTTTGATACTGCCACTCATGCTGCTTGGATAACACCGGTGCCAGGTGGTGTTGGCCCTATGACTATTGCCACCTTGCTGGAAAATACATTAATCGCTTATCAAAATAGGAAATAACATGAAATTATTATTAAAAACATTTAGAAATGGTTTGGGCGCATTGATTGCATTAATCAGTCGTTTAATCCCTGTTAAAAAAATTAAAAGAAACTCTCAGGCGCAAGAAGCCGCAAACACCAAGGCCAAAAACATTGAGTTGTATCAATTTTTTGCCTGCCCATTTTGTATTATGTCGCGCCGTGTGATTAGAGGCTTAAATATTAAAATTATAACGCGTGATGCACAAACCCAGGGCGGCGTGTATCGTGAAGAAATGATGAAAGAGACTGGCAAAGTTCAGGTGCCTTGCCTAAAAATCACTGACGGCAATAAGGTTAGCTGGATGTTTGAATCTGCGGATATTAAAGCCTATCTTGAGCAAGAATTTGGACAATAAAAAACATGGATAATATGTTCGCCATGTTGTTATTTGCTGTGGTGATGTGTGTTGCACAGTTATTGACTACCGTTAAGCAAAAGGCACTGAATAATGAGGCTAGGTCACTTACTTTTGTTTAGGTGGTTGAATGTTAATTACAGGTTTTTAATGTCAAATTTGGGTGGTGCCGCTGTAATCGCTTTTGGCACAAAAATAACATTACCATACAAAGAATAGCCATTTTTATTGGCCATATCGTTAAGTGCCAGGTTCATTTTTTTGCCTGCATCGTTAATCACCAACATGCCATTGTCCAGCTTGATATGCCCTATTGGGCCACCAATAAAAGTTTGCAATTCATCGGTGCCGAATGAGGGGTTATTATCAATTGGCTTGATGTTGATAGGGTCGCCTGTGGGGTGATAAAGTACGGCTGCTGGCCAATTGTATTCGTCTGACATAAAATCCTTAGTTGGGGAGAAAATCTTTTAATTGGTGGATGCTGTGATCTAGTGCGGCTTTAGAGGGGGCAGTTAGGTTAATATGCCCCAGTTTTCTATCAGCCCGTTCGCTTTTATCGTATAAATGTAGGTGTGCATTGGGCATGCTTAGGGCAATATCAGTCAGCCCAATGTTGCCAATGATGTTAATCATCGCACTAAAGGCGTGCGTTAGTGTGGTATCGCCTAAGGGCATGCCACTAATTGCCCGAATATGATTTTCAAATTGTGAGGTGTTAGCGCCCTCAATGCTCCAATGCCCAGAATTATGCACGCGTGGTGCCATTTCATTAACCACAAGCCCGTGCGCTGTTTCGAATAGTTCAATCGTCAGCACGCCAACATGATCCATTTCATCTAATAACATTTGCATATAGCGTTCTGCGGTTTTTTGTATGTTGGGGTCAAGCGCCTGAGCGGGGGCAATGGTAAGGCGCAAAATGCCGTTGTGATGTGTGTTTTCAACCAAAGGATAATACCTGTGGTCATTGTCAATGCCACGCACGGCAATCAATGAAAGCTCGCGTTTAAAATCAACCAAGCCTTCTAAAATGGATTCAACACCTTGCATGCTATCAAATGCCTCTTTGATTTGGTCTTTGTGACGTATTAAAAATTGACCCTTGCCATCATAGCCTTCAGTGGCAGTTTTTAAAATAGCGGGCAGACCTATGTCGCTAATCGCTTGGGTCAAATCAGCCAAGCTGTTAATCATTCGGTAGGGCGCACAAGGAATATTGAGCTGCTCAAACAGGGCTTTTTCACGCCCGCGGTGCTGGGTGGTGAATAGGGATTTTTCACCTGGGTAAACAGGGATATTTTTGCTGATTTCTGCCACCATGTCCACGTCTGTATTCTCGCTTTCATAGGTGATCACATCGGCAAATGCCACCAAAGATTCGATATAATCAGCATTATCCTCAAGAGCAAACATACGTCCTAAAAGGGCGGATGGTTCGTTATTCGTGGCGCCAGAAAATCCAAATTGATGATTAAGAGGATAGCCGGAAATTGCCATCATTCTGCCCAGTTGACCTGCACCGAGTATGCCGATTTTCATAGCTTATGTTGAAGGGTTTGGGTTGTCTAATACATCTTGTGTTTGCTTAGCTCTAAATGTAACAATTTTTTTGCGTACAGAATTGTCTGCATTGGCAATAATTTGTGCTGCCAAAATGCCTGCATTTTTAGCGCCTGCATCCCCAATGGCGAGCGTGCCTACGGGAATACCACCAGGCATTTGAGCAATAGAGAGTAGTGAATCCTGGCCACTGAGCGCCTTAGATTGGATGGGTACGCCTAGCACAGGTACAATCGTTTTGGCAGCAACCATACCAGGCAAATGCGCAGCACCACCAGCGCCTGCAATAATTACTTTAAGCCCGCGATCAAGCGCACTAGAGGCATAATCAAACATAAGATCGGGCGTGCGATGTGCAGAAACCACTTTTACTTCATAAGCCACGCCAAATTCTTCTAGCATTGCTACCGCATTTTTCATAGTCGGCCAATCTGATTTCGACCCCATAATAACACCTACAACCACACCCATTCACGCTCTCCAAAGTTTTGACTACTAAGTATTATACTATAGTTCAAAGCTTGCATCTAAAAACGGCAAATGACCTGTTGGATAAAGGGTGGTTTTGATGTTTTTTTGTTGGTACCAGGT
>JAJRPY010000127.1 GCA_024280535.1 Gammaproteobacteria bacterium
GGATTTTATGCCTCAAGTTGAGGTACCACAGGTGACGGCTGATACGGGCGGCAAACATGACCAAGTACTAGCATTTGCGTTTTTGCAACAAGCAAATGCGATGGTTATTCCGGCGTTGCTAGATTTTGTGGCAGATTATGCGCGTTGGATTAATCAGCAGCAGCAACAGGCGAATAACGAGGCAGATGCGGACACGGCTGCTGATATTGTTGCGCAACTAAATATTGCCCAATTAAGAATGTCCAAGGGTGTTGAGTTATTGCAAAATAATCGTTATGCTGCTATGGCTTTTAAGGTGATGAATCAGGCGATGTTAGCACAATGGATTCAGGGCGATAAAAATAAAAATATCCATAAAAAAGACAGCGCATATAGCTGGCGACCTTTTCAACTGGGCTTTATTTTGATGGTACTGGCATCTACTATTGACGAGGAGGATGAATATAGGGATACGCTAGATTTGATTTGGTTTCCTACGGGTGGTGGCAAAACTGAGGCTTATTTGGGGCTGATGGTGTTTTTGTTTGTGTATCGCCGTTTGCAATATCCTGCCAGTGGGGGTGGGACGGTGGCAATTATGCGTTATACCTTGCGTTTATTGACAACCCAGCAATTTGTGCGTGCTAATAAAGTGATTTTGGCGTTAGAATTAATCAGAAGAGCCGAGATTGAGCAATTTGGCGATGAGCCTTTTTCATCTGGTTTGTGGGTTGGGCAGGCAACCAGTCCAAATACGCTCACTCAGGCTCAAGATGTTATTGACAATGAGCAGTTTGATAAACTGATTGTTAATCGTTGCCCTTGGTGCGAGACTGAATTTACCCATAAAAATTATCGCATTCATAAGAACGCTTTTCATTTTCATTGTGACCATCCCGCATGTGATTTTGGTAAGACGCCCAACGTGCCACTGCCGTGCAATGTGATTGATGAGATGTTATACAAAGCCCCGCCAAGTTTGTTGATTGCCACGGTTGATAAATTCGCTATGCTGGCGTGGGAGCCTCGTGCCAGTAGTTTTTTTGGTCAAGTTCCTAATAAGCCGCCCGAGTTAATTATTCAAGATGAGTTGCATTTAATTTCTAGTGCCTTAGGTTCGATTGTGGGTTTGTATGAAGTGGGGATTGAAACGGCCTTAATAGCCAGAGGCGTTCGGGTTAAATATGTGGCCTCTACGGCGACTATCAAAAATGCAGCGCAACAAGTTAATACTTTGTTTGCAAAATCCATGCAATTATTTCCGCCTTCGGGTTTGCGTTTTGATGATTCGTATTTTGCCAAAACCGTGCCACTGTCGCAAAAACCAGGCAGGCTGTATGTTGGATATTTGACCTCTTTATTGGATAGGCAGCATTGTTTGGTGCCATTGTCTGCTGCGTTATTGTCCGCGCCGATTAAATTATTTAAAGATGAGGTGCAATATTTGGATAAATGGTGGACGCAATTGGTGTATCACGGCAGTTTAAAGGGGTTGAGCAATAGTAGCACCTTGTATCAAAGTAGCATCACTGAAAAACTTAAAGCCATTACTTTGGAAAATCTAAAACACGATATTGACGAGATTTCGCCTAATTTTTGTGAGGATGAAAAGATGGAAAGCATGGAGGATTTTCAAAAAATAACACTGCCAGAAATAAAGCAAGTGGTTGAGCAATATTTGCCCACCCGCGATTTAACTATTAAAGAATTGTCTAGCAAGCGTTCTGCCGAAGAAAATGCGCAAATTTTTAATGCGTTATCAAGGGAAAAGCACCATAATGAAGCGGTTGATGTGGCGCTGGCAACTAATATGGTGGCAACGGGTTTGGATGTGTCGAGATTGGCGCTGATGGTGATTAATGGCCAACCTATGACCACGGCGGAATACATTCAGGCCAGTAGTCGCGTGGGGCGTGGGGCAACGCCGGGTATTGTTTTTGTTAATTATTACAAAACTCAGACCAGAAGCCTTTCACATTATGAAAATTTTCGTTCTTATCACGAGGGGTTTTATCGTTTTGTTGAGTCCTCAAGTGTTACGCCTTTTACCTATCAGGCACGTAAACGCGCCTTGCATGCTGCATTGGTGATTGCCATTAGGCATGCTGATATTGGACTATTGGATGATGCTGGCAGTATTGATTTTGACAGCTATTCAGTGAGGCAAATTATAAATAATATGAAGCGTAGATGCCAGAATGCCATAGACAATCCGGCAACTCAGCAGGCAACGCTTAAGCATATTGAGCAATTGCTTGATGAATGGCAGACTGAAAAAGCCTACTGTGTCGGCAATAAAATCAAATTGGTGTATCATTCTGCGGATAGAGCCACGCAGAATTTGATTTGTGCTTTTGATCAAGATAATGGGCTATGGCAAACGCTGCATTCAATGCGTAATGTGGAGAATCAAGCGTTGATTAAATTAATATCAGGGGTTAAACAAAATGAACAATGAGTCGCAATACACACCTGTTAGATTTTCTCATCTTACCTCTTATTCTGGCGTTGGTGCGATTGTGCGGGGGTCGGAGGATAGGTTGATGGCGGTGGTGGATACTCGATATTGGACTGATCAAGCAGAGCGGTGTACTGCCACGTCAATTCCTTATGTTAATCGCATTACTCAGGCGCTAGGGCTTGGCCAAGAATTAAGAATGCCGCCAACGGCTCAAGAAGTTGCCCGCAGAGGTACTAAGAAAATCACAGGCAGTTCTTTACCAGCCGTGCTATTTCCTACTTATGCTAGTTGCAAAAAATGTGGTTTATTGCATCCTAATCCGTGGCACCATCAAGGCAAGCCATTAGTAGAAAAAGTGTATTGTCAGCAAGGCTGTCGGGGTTTATTGACTCAAGTGGTGTGGTGTTGTGTGAGCAATAAAGGGTATTTGGATGATGTGCCTTGGCATGCGATTTGCCATGAAGGTGCTGATGGTAAATGTGAGGCAGATTATCAGGCCAGTTATTTAAAATTTATCATTAGTGCGAATGGTAAAAGGCTGGTTCAATGCACTAAATGCGGTTATTCGCATCAATACGAAAAACAACAATTGGGCTTTATTAGCAAGCAGCAACCGTGGATTTATGCACCCCCTGAATTGGACGCATTGCCTCAAGTTGAGATTGTGGAAATTAATAGTGCCAGCGTTTATTTGCCAGAACGGGTGAATGCGCTGGTTATTCCGCCAGAATCCAGAATTAGCCAAAGCACTGTGGTTGATAAACTTTATAACAATTCAACGGCATTACGGGCATTGAATAATATTGACAATCCTTTAAGAAAAAAAGGCAAGCTAAAGACATTGGCAACACAATATCGGTGCACTGTGGATGATATTAAAGATGCTATTCAACAAATTAACAACGGCTATCCACATTTTGGGCAGTTTTCCAGTAGTGATAATTTGAAAGAAGAGGAGTATAAGGCATTTTTAACGCAGCTTGAAGATATCAAAGATGATGAAGATTTTGTGACGGAGCATCAAACTCAGCAATGGAAAGCATTAAGCGTTGATGAGGAGGAAGGCAATTTGACGGCATTAATTAAATTGGTGGATAATCAGATTGTGGTTAAGCGTTTACGAGAAATATTGGTATTCAAGGGTTTTAAGCGTGGCACGCAAGCAGAAGAGAGCGGACAGCCTTTGGTGCCACCTGATATTATTGGGAAAAGTGACTGGTTGCCTGCCATTGAATTATTTGGAGAGGGGGTATTTTTTACCTTGGACGATGCTTTATTATCAGATTGGGAGCAAATACCCGCGGTTAAAAAAAGAGTTGAAGAATTGTTAAATCGCTATGAAAAATCAGGGTTACACTTGGGTGAGGATATTACCATTACCCCAAGGTTTGTTTTGTTGCACACTTTGGCTCATTTGATGATGCGTGAGTTGGAAAATAGCGCCGGCTACCCTGCAGCATCGTTAAGCGAGCGAATTTATCATTCTAGGGAGGATAATATGGCAGGTGTGTTAATTTATGTGGCAGTGGCAGATGTGGTGGGTTCTTTGGGCGGTATTGTTGATAATGCGCAGTCAAGCGAATTTTTAAGGTTATTGAGCAATGCGTTTAAACATGCGCAGTGGTGTCCGCTTGACCCCGTTTGCACGGAGCATCAAGGGCAAGGGCCAGGTTGGTTAAATCGCGCGGCTTGTCATGGCTGTGTTTTGGTGCCAGAAACGGCTTGTGAATATGGCAATGTGTTGTTGGATAGGGTGTTTATTAAAGGCAGTCGAGCATTGGGCATTCCGAATTTTTTGACATTTGTTGCGGCGTATCAATAATGGCTAACAGACAATTTAGATTGCCAGGGGTTGAGGAACTGAATAAAGACCAAGATAGGGTATTAAGACTGCCTGAAGAAGGGCAATTTTTGATTGTTGGTGGGCCTGGGACGGGTAAATCAGTGGTGGCGTTATTGCGAGCAATCAAATTTAGTGATGAGCAAAATTATGTATTTTTGACTTACAATAAAGTGTTGTCTCAAGCCACTAAACAATTGGTGGGTTTTGATTTGAAAGGGGGTACGTTGCACGCTTGGTTTTATCAACTTCAATATGCTTTAACCAAAAAGTATATGCCTAAAATTGGAAAGAAAAGCATAGATTATGACCAAGTGCTTGACATATTCAAAACACATAAAAATACTCATAAGGCCTTGTGTATTTTGATTGACGAAGGGCAAGATATGCCCATAAAATTTTACGAATCTTTGATAGAATTTGGATTTAAAAATTTCTTCATTGTTGCTGATCAAAACCAGCAAATTACTGATGAAAATTCTAGTCGGAAAGAATTGGCGGATGTATTTGGCTTAGAGGTTAATGAGGTGGTTGAGCTTAAGCAAAATTATCGTAATTCTCATCCTGTTGCCTTAGTGGCACAACATTTTTTTACCGACCCAGCCAGTCCCAAGCCTGATTTGCCACAAGTCTCAAATGCTAAGTTGGGGATACCCATTTTATATAGCTATAAAGAGGTTAAAAAATGCGTGCGATTTATTTTAAGAGAGGCGGATAGAGACCCCAGTCATTTAATTGGTATTGTGATTGCTAACACAAAGATATTGAAAATTCTAGTCAATGAATTGACTAAAATGGAGATAGAATTAGACAATCCTAGACCCATTGTGCAGTATTATTCATCAGTAGATAAGAAAGAGGCTAGTCTTAATTTTTCTGAAGGTGGTATTGTAATACTCAACGATAAATCGATTAAAGGCTTGGAATTTGATGTGGTTTTTATTTTTATTAATGGGTTTGAGGTTTACAATAATGAGTTGGATGTTATGCGTAAACGTTTTTATGTGATGAGTTCTAGGGCGATTAAAAAACTGGTATTTTTTAAAAGTTTTGACAATCATAAACTCGATAGCATGTTACCCGATGAGGTTATTTTACAAAGACAGGAGTTAAGCTAATGGCAAAAAAAGACAGATGGTTTTTACCCACTAATACGGATAATTTAAAAATGATGGTTGCTCAGGGATTGATTACTAGCCCTGATGGCTTTAGTCCTGAAAAATATTACTTAGATGAATTAGAAAATTATGCCCCCTATATTCCCTTATTTGCTAATAGCATTCCAGCAAAAACCTTAACACTAATCGTATCCGAACAAGACAATATGACAGCTTGTTTGATTGAAATAGACTTGAGTAAAATTCAAGGAATACAGGAAAGTGATTATCAGAAGCCAGATTTGTTGTTAATCTTGGCACCCTTGCCGTTGTCGTGTATTAAGCAAATAATACTTAACTCCGCTGAAGATAAAAAATCGTTAGAAAATGAGCAAAAATTAAGCAGTAATTTTATTTTGGCAGAGTTAAAATTGCAAATCGCCAACAAAACGGAGGTACGATTATTTGGTGATAAAAACCAACAAGGGCGGCTGACAAGTGCTGAAGGTGGTACGGATGATAGCAACCTACAAACCAATAAAGTGCTGGAAAAAAGTATTAATTATGCAAAAACTTATGCATTCGGTGGCTCGTTATTAAATTTATTTTATTTGGCAAAAAACGGCAAAATTAGCCATCAAACCTATCAAGATTTTTATCAATTTAAGTTAGATAATCAATTGGTAACAGACAGGCTTTGTGTTTATCATTATTTTTACAATGACCATAGTAACGAGGATAAATTACAAAAAATGTATAATGCGTTGATAGAGACGGCGCTAACCAGTATAGATTTTAAAAACGATGTGATTAATTTGCTAGAGGCCAATAATTGGGACGATAAACTCAAGCAAAGAACTCAAGAATTGGCAAGTATATTAAGGGATTTTGAGAATAATGACACCAGCATTTCTGACAAATTTAAAGCAGCTAAAAAGCCGTTAGAAAAGTTGTTGTTGATGCTTTTTCATCGAGATAAAAGCGAATTGTTATTTGCGTATTATTTGGAACTGTTTAGTGAGGAGGATTATTTGTTGTTTGCTATGGTATTTGGTATTCGTGATAAATTTATTCAATGTCCTAAATTTTTGCGACAATATCAGGGCTTGCAATCTTTTATTTCCCAGCAAATGGCACAATATGCTCACAATAGCATAGGCAGTGATATTCAATTTAAACCTCTAATGCCGCCAAAAACAATCTGGGCATTGTTGAATTTGGCTAACAATAAAAAGAAAATCATTGAAAAATTAAGCCTGCAACAATGCGCTGAAACGGTGATGAGTGGTGACTATAGGTGCCAATCAAACAAAAATATTTATATGGGTATTGTGGAGCCAAAATATAATATTTTGGCTGAGGAATATTTTAGAGCGATGGCTAACAAAAATATCAGCACCGAGGCATACAACCAATTTGCAACACTTAAATAGAGACCTTTGCATAAATATGAATAATCATCAAAAACCCACTTTTCATTCACTTGGCAATTTTTTAAACCCTACCTTAGCCCTGCTAGGGTTGGGTTTAAGAAAATCACCAATTGAACAAAAATTGAATTTTGCTAATCA
>JAJRPY010000128.1 GCA_024280535.1 Gammaproteobacteria bacterium
GTAGATAAGACAAAGCCCAAACTGCCAGCACCTTTGATGTCGCTAATCCAAATTTTAGATAAATTGGTATAAGGAATTTTTAGTTTGATGGTGAGGGGGTCGGAAAAACTGTTGCCTGACTGGTTGAGATAAATTGAAAAGTGGTCGGCGCTGAAATATAGGATGTCGCCAGCACCAGAGCCATCGGTATCAACAATGTATAATCGACTTGAATCAAAATCGGTGAATGTGGGCGGGTGGTCAAAGCTGACTTTTTTAGAAAATTTGCCGCCGCCCAGTGTTGGCCAACTTTCTACGCATTGATTGGTAATGCGGATGCGGTGGGTGGTGCCGTCACCAAATAAATCTCCAAATCCTATCCAGTGTCTGGCGTCATGGCTCAGCACAGGGACGTTGTTGTTATTGTTGAGTCGATAAGGGGCGCCAAAGCCTTTCTCGTCTAGCCCTTTATAGACAATAATATAAGTTGAATGAATTTGTATTAAGCCGCTTTGACCGTTGCCGTTTACATCAATATGTTCATTGGCACCTGTTTGATTGGTGAATTCGGGGCTATAGTGTAAAAAACTTTGATAAGGCTGAAAACTGCCTTTGTCTGTGCGTAAAAAGAAGCCGCCATAATAGATATTGCCATAGACAAAATCTAATCGACCATCGTGGTTTAAATCGGCAAAACTTTCTGTTTGTATTTGGCGATGAAAATTTGGAGTATGAATAGGAGTGAGGTCTTGATATTTGCCATTGCCTAAGGGCTGAGCGTATAAAAAATTTGTGTCATCTTTATACACAATGCCAGGGATGCCGTTGCCATCTAAATCAATAAATTCAAAGGTTTGATTGCCTTCTAGCATACGCAAATGATGGGGTAATTCTATGTTTTTATAGTCATCATCACTAAAATTATGCTCAACATATTTAAAGGTGGTCGCGGGTAATTTTTGCAGTTGGTAGGTATCTTGTTCTTTCCGATAGCCTGTTTGCTCATAAGCAACTAACTGATTAAACCCGGCCAGTTTGTTGGTTGCATAAGTAAAACTGTAGGCATGGTTTAAAAACGCCTGCCCCTTGTTTTCTGTTGGAAACTGATGATAGATTAAAATATTATGGCATAAACGGTAACAGCGCTGCTCAAAGCCGGAGGTGTAATGCGAAAAAGGGTCGGATCTGACTGTCCAATCTTTGGGCGGATTGTCGGGGTGGGCGGGGTCGTACTCACCATAATCAAATACGATTTTATAGGTGTAGGCGTCTGTTTTTGCATCCTTTGCGCGCCAATTGCCGTACTCAATACTGCTAGGATACACATTGGCGCCGATGGTTCTATTTTTCTCGCTGATTAGGGTTTTATCAACGCCAGTAGCATCCTCTCTTTTGTAATGATAAATAACCATATTGCCTTTGGCATCTTGGCTGCTGCTGATATTCCATTGCAAAATGCGGGTTTTATCATCCACGTCATATATTTTGTCGCTATCCTCTTTGCCGTAAATATGCACGACACCATTAGGGCTGGTTGTTTGCCAATAGGAACTAGTGTGATCGGCGTTAAATATTTGTTGAATGTGGGTAAAGCCTGATTCCACTCTGGGTCTATAAGCAATAGTTAGAGCTTGGTTGTCGCCTACTTGCTTGATTGCTAATAATTCTCCTAGCTCGCTTGAGGTGAAGGTATCGTCATCCTTATAAGTTGGCACGCCGTGGTCTAAATTTCTGAGCATATGAGGCATGGCCAAACTAAAGCCTAGCCCAAATACCTCCATGCCAGAGCCTGAATGATAAGATAGATTCAAAGAGGGGGTAACACCCCTAGCACTAGGCAAGGCTAAGGGGATACTAAATGAGCCCTCGCCTTGATTGCCGACCTCATAGCCGCCTGTTCTAGCATTAAAGGAACCCCCACTTTTGGGGATGGATATTTTTGGCAGAGTGATGGGTTTCATATTATTTGGTTAGTTGCGCATCACACAAGGATAATAACTCAATTTTTAATAATTTATCAGGGTCAATAAAGCCGTCCTTGAGTATTTGTTTGAAATTATCATCTTTGGCAAGGGCATCTAGGGAAAATGACAGTGTCCAATTGGTGTCAATTGTATTGGTGTTGGCATTTTTTTCTAGTGCCAATTCGGTTGCCTGGCCGATGCTATTGCTGCTACTGTCGGCGGACTGTTGGTCTGTTGATGGGTCAGTCGTCATAGTAATTTGAATAGGTTTTTTGTCACCGACACTCAAGGATAATATCGCCTCTTTACTGGCACCAAGTTGGATGTCTTTGCTGGTCACTAGTCTAAAAACAACTTTATCTAGGTTTGTGATGTGATGGTATTGCAATTCCCTAGTATTAAAATTAAAGCTAAACTGCTGCTGCTTAGGATTGGAATGATCTTGCATAAAGGTTGCCCAACTGCTTGAAAAACTTTGGGCTAAATCATAGTAAAGTGAGGTTAGTTGAGTGGCACTTTGGACTAGGGTTTGGTTGACGGCATTAGTAAAAGTTGCACCTCCGCTAATCGCGGTGTAACGCAAATTGATAATGACATCAGAAATACTGCTGTAGTCAATGCCTTGATTGTTGTCTTTTGGCATAGACAGTTTCCAAGTTGAGATAGCACCGGTATTTTCAAACGGTAGATACAATTCATCTCTAAAATCAAGCTGGAATACGCCAGAATCTTCAATCCCTTTGGTGATGGCAATTCTTTGATTGCTGCGCCAATCATGACGAACATCTTCCCCGTTGTCTCCTTGACCTAGCAGATATTTAACCGCATCAATACTAGGGCTTAACACCACATCATTGTGCACTTGCGTCAACGTGGCATGTAGATTTTGATAAGGCCCGATAATAGCTGGAATGCTGATAGAAACACTCTTGATTTGACGCTGGTAATGGCCAGGGAAATCATGGTCAAATAATTTTTCAGTTAAGGCAAAATCACATTCGCCATTTTTTTTGAAATTGGCTAATTCCTCTGCATTAAATTGACTCAATGAGAGGGTTTTGTCCATTTCCAATTTTCTATTAGTTAAATGAGTTTTGTAAGCTTGCTCCATGGTGGTTAAACTGCTGAGTAAACTTTCCCCTGCTAGCAAGCCTCGATGGGCAGTGTCCCAATATACAATATTGATAAATTCCTGCTGACTATTGAGTTCAAATTGATAGGCTTTTTGGGCTAATGCCGCGGTTTCTAGCGCTAGTTGGTATTGCTGATGATACAAGGCAGAAACCCGACCTGCTAGCCATTGGTATAACGCTTCATTGGTGAATTTATGATGTAAATAATTAGCAATGTCTTGGTTTTGCTGGGTTTGTATGGCATGGTTGCTTAATTCTTGTTGCGCCATTTTAATTCTTGTTTTACTGGCTAAGATTTGATGATTAATTTCTTTTTCCTGATCGGCTGCTTGTGCGGCAGAGAAAACCCATTCTTGTGCACGCCTATCGTAACTTCCGTTTATCAGTAGTCTTTGTGCCATAAAAGTAGATACATTTGCAGCGGCATTAAAACCTGTGGCAATAGCTGATGCAACACCACCGAGCTGGACACCACCATAAGTCATAGCAAAAGGTGATCCTGCTTGAGGGACACCGTAAGCAATTGAGGCAACGGCAGAAGCAATAAAACCTGCTACGTTCAATCCTAAAGCAACATCTTCTAGTATTTGAGCTTCTGATTCGTAGGAAGATATACCCACGCTGATTAACCCATCGTAGTAGGCTTTTCTATCTTTAGCAGAAGTTAAGTTGCAGATTAATCCATCTAAGGCATGCTGTTCTTGTTCAATGCTATCTTGTTTAAGATTTTTGACTAAATTGAGCATAACACCTTCTTGCGTAGTGTGCAATAAAGACAAATCTTCTGCATCATATTTTTCTAAATTACTCTCTAACAATCTGCCTAATGAGATGACATTGTCAATACATTGTCTGGTTAATTGCACAATGGATGCAAAACGATAAATAGGCACAGTTTTATTATTTTGAGAATTGGCACTGAGTGCATTGCCACCTGAAGTTGCTGCTCTGACTAAATCTAGCGGGTTAATCGGTGGTGCAAATAAGGCTAATTCTTGGAAATTGCCTTGAATATCCAAACTATTGTGGATTTTGGTTAGACGGTCTTCGACGGTATTCCAGCGTGCGATTAATTGGCTGTTCTCAGGGATACAAAAATAACTAGGAATGTCATTAAACGGTCGATTGACTGGTTTTGTGGTTGGTAAATCTTTGAAATGAAACTTATTTTCCATATCAACTAAAAACTCTGGAATGGCGCTTGAATCTTTATATTTCTTCAAGATGTCTGCAAAGCTAGATGGATGTTGTGGGCGTTTTTTGCCTAAATCTTCTGGTTTTTTACCTAATAGATCATACGCATATAAATATAGCATAGTTGCTTCATTAATTGACTCACGCGTATCAATAATAAATAGACTGTCTCCCCATTGAATTAGAATATCAATATACAACATCAATACATATTTTTCGAACGCACCAATTCTAAGTTGTGCAATAGCAAAAGGATTAAAAGGGTCGTTTTCGTATTGATGGATAGAGGCTGGATTGGTTAATAATTGTTCCAAGGTTTGCAGAGTGTGGTTGCAAAAAGGCTGGAAATTCCAATAATGGTTAACAGGATTAACCAAATGGTAGTTGCTCAATATATCTCTTATAAATTGCGTTTGAACGGGGGTTAATTTTAAGAAGCTTAAATTTTCATCACCTTTGTAATTCTTATTGACATTGCCTTGATTGTCAATATAAGGATTGGCGTCTAATTTTGTTTTTTGTAATGTTGTAAACGCTTTGCTTGATGTTGCCACATCAATTTGTTTTGGTGCTAGAGTGGCAAAGGTATTAGGTAATAAGTACGTGCGTTTTTTAGAAGGATTGAAAATATATCTAAGCCAATTAATCGCCTCTTCAAATTTATTTTGGTTACTTAAGTTTTTAGCAATTAAAATAGGCGCATGGAAAAACACCTCCCAGTAATATTGTGCATACGGACCTTGAGCAAAATCGATTTGATCATTTTTTAAGAGCTTAGGTAAAATTGCTCCTTTAGGAGGAATTAAATCGGTAATTATGTTGCCCTCGGTGATTGGAATTTGTTGATTGTTTAGCGACAATACTGCTTTCATACCACCTGCTTTTAGTTGTTTTTGTAATTGCATAAAGGCAACCGTACCCATGCGCATTACATTGTATGCTATATCTTGACAATCAGTGAGATTGAAGTGGGTACTGATTAGTGCTGATTTGTAGCCTTTATTTAAAATTTCAACAGTTGAGTTACAGTTGACAATTTGATTAAACATACCCTTAAATTCTCTTTCAGAAAAAGTGATACTTGTTACATGATCAGTCACGATTTTTTTAAACACTTGATAGCCTTGATCAGCAATAATTGGATAACAGAGACGACCATTACCATCTATAACACTTAGACTTTTTGCATGCATCTGTAAAGCTTTATAAACATTGGCAGAAGCGGTTTTTTTGTCTGTTATGTCTTTTTTATCTAACAAAGATTCAACGAAATAATCGGAATAAACAAAAGGAGCAGCAAGCATAATGTTAAATATTTTTTGGATTATTGACAAGTCGGTTATTTGTGTTCTCCATGCGTCAGCAAAATAACTATACAATTCATTCCAATTATTGGCACTCATATCGTGTACAAATTTCTCTGTATTTGCAAAACCGTAAAATAAACTGTCTATAAGGATTTGGAAGGATCTTTGAAAGCCACCAGAGCCAGTGGTAGCGGCTAATGGTAAGATATAGTTATCTTTAAGAAGAGTGGAAAATATCTTTGATGACAAGTTTTTATCCACACCTGTCATTATAAAACATTCTGTGGTTAATAAAGGAGTGCTATAAGATAATCTTGGAGCAATGATGTCAGATTCCTTTGCTTGCTTTTCTCGTACATTTAAAAACAAAGAACTGTTTTTATTTTCATATAAAAATGCTCCTGACTTATTTTTGACAGCAAATTGCTTACTATGTTTGGTATCGATATCACTGAACAACATTAATGCTTGGTTGTATTTACCTGTCATTAACAATTGGTTGGCATCATTAAATACTGCATCAGTAACAGTTTTTCCAACCATTTTTGATATTTGATTACGCTGATACTGAGTGTTAGCTAAAAGAGAATATTTGTCAGTTGCGTAATAATTAGAATTTGCTTTTTCTATATAGCCCGCCGTGATAGCATTATTGATAAAGGTGGTAATGTTTACGGACATATTATCTAATGATTTTGTTAATTCATAAAACCTTAATGCCACAAGTTTTTCGGTTTGTGCAATGTTGCCAAATTGAGAATTACTATACATATTGCCTACTAAATTAACATATAAAGATTTGTCGTAGGCATTATTATCCACAATAAATCTTTTGTCATTATTGCTCAAAAATACAGACAATAAAGGATCATCAGAAGTACATCGACCTACTTCTACGTCTATTTGTTCTAGGTATTGGTTAAATACTCTAATACCAATATAAGGTATGCGAGAATTACTAGATATGGTATTTACACGCCTTTTTATTAAACTAAATAAATGCATTTGAAAGGTTTGTAGAATACTTATGCTTTCTACAAATACACTTGCTGGGATTTTAATAGAACCATTAGCCACTTGGTTAACAAAAGGACCATAATATAATATAATATCATCATTAACATTATTAACATAAACAGTATTCCATTTGTCAGAATTTATATCTTCAAATAGACCTGAAAATAATGCAAAAGTATCACCACCTGTTTCAAATTTATTTTTACTGATGTTTTGCTTATCGTCAACATAAACAACTTCTTCGTTTATTAAGGTTTGTGCTGTTTTCCAAGAACCATCTTCCTCAAGAACTGAGTATTTAACTACTGCCTTGTAAATATCCAAATTATTGGTAGCGACACCAGCATCGCCACCTTTGCTTGCCGTTGAGGAAATATTAGAAGTGCTAGATTGCTTAATCTCTACCCAAAACAACATTAACTTACCTTTATAATAAAAAGGTGTTATATTTTTACTATTGATGGTTAAATTGATGTTATTCCATAATGACCAAGTGCCTTTACTTTGGAAATCAAACGTACTGTTGAGTAAATAACTATAGGTGCAATAATAATATTGTGGTGGATGCGATCTACTAACGGCAAAATGATAATAAATGGCCTGATCTTCTAGCTCGGTATAATAACTGGATAAATATTTTAAACCGACCAGCTCCCCAAAATCTTGAAAATATTTTTCAAATGCTTTTTCGGCAGAGGCAGAGGTGATGTTGTTTTTCAATAAGATTTGAGAGAAATCTTGGAATGGCTTGGATTGAGTTTTGCGCAAACTGGGTTCTAAATAATTTTCTGGATATAGATAAATTTCCCGATTGGCTTCCCAAATACGATAATTGCTAATCCATTGCCACCATATATCTTCTATATTGACAGATATAATATATTGTTCAATACCAATCTTGACTCGTTGTAAGTAAAGTTGTGCGGCATTGATGGCCTCTTTGATATAAGAAGTGCTGATTTTTGCTGATACATTAACATCGGTGAGTAAAAATTCAGATAAATTTCTAGTAGAGACTACATTGCTATAAGTTTTTCTTAAAATCCAAGTGGCAATGACGGTGGTAATATCGCGTTTTTTCTCTAATACCTTGCCTGATATAAGCTGGTTTAGCGTTTTAAAATTAGCAGGCGTGTAACAGGATTTTAATTGTGTCAAGAGTAATTCTGATGCTTCCTGTATATCGGTGTGTCTTTTATCGGGTGTTGAGGTGGTTGTTTTGTCAGATAAGGCAAACAGCATATCAACATCATTACCCAGGCTATTGGTGATAGAAAAAATGCGATTAACCAAGGCAATAAAAGTGGCAGTTTGCCCATTATATTGTGGATAGCGTGAGGCAATTGCTCGAACTTGCTCAACATCCCAATTGGTTAGATGGTGTAATAATATTTCGTCTGCTGTTGAGTGGTCAAAATTAGACTGAATTATATTGGTCACAAACCCGCCAAGATTGGCAAAAGTAATGCAAGAATGTAAATCGACAGTTGAATTGATGGCGGATGTATAAAAAAGTACATCATTTTTATAATAACCAACAGTGTCACCTTGCCTTCTAACCGATAATACGTCGCTAGATGTGCAGTCGCCAAAGGTAGGTTTGTCATTCACGCCGTGTTCTACAACGAATAACTTTCCCTGATTTGCAAATATTGCATAATCAATGCCATCAAAAGAGCCGTCTGGTGGCAACGTAGCAGCCAAGCCAAATACCGTTTGCTTGTCTTTTACTTGCCCTACTGTAAGGTAAATCCCACCATTTTTAATGGCGTCTGAAGAAAAAGCCAGACACTGAATCCAACCTTCTTTTTTTCCGGTGTTGGTGAGTGTATTAATGTTGGTCATGGTATAACCAAAGCCTTGGTCAAATCTTGGCACAAAAGAAGCGTTAGGGCTGGTGGTAGGATCGGCATTCAAATGAGTGGGGTTAGATGAGACAGTATTTGTTTTCTGGTTGCTATAATCAAGTTGTAATACATCCGTTACAAAA
>JAJRPY010000129.1 GCA_024280535.1 Gammaproteobacteria bacterium
CCCCAGTTGCTAAGGTTTTTTTGTAGTTGTGTTTGAGCATTACTGGCAGGGAAATGACCCCCATGGCAACGACCGATGCGCCAACCACACCTGTTGAGGCGGCTAATAGGGCGCCTACTAAAACGGTTGACACTGCCAAACCGCCACGAACACCGCCAAATAATTTGCCCATTGCTTCTAATAATTGCTCAGCAAGTTTGGTTTTTTGTAAGACAATGCCCATAAAAATAAACAAGGGTACTGCCATTAAAATAGTATTTTGCATGACGCTCATAATGCGGTAAGGCATAAATTCAAACAAGCCCACGCCCTCGCTAATAAGCCCAAAAATTACTGCCATACCAGCAAAGGTAAATGCCACAGGGAAGCCTACCATCAGCATAATCAAAGTGGTGGCAAACATAATTAAACCAATCATTTGTAAACGCTCAGGTAATGTTTTTTGGCAAACTCATAAGCAGCCAATATCAGCAAAATAAAACTAAGTGGAATGATGCTTTTGATAATAAATCGATACCATAAGCCTCCAGGGTCGGAGCTTTTTTCACCCAAAAGATAAGCCTGATAAGCAAAATCTATGCCATCATAAACAATCAAGACGCTAATCGGCAAAATGAAAACCAGCATACCGATAATATTCACCCATGCCTTGGTTTTGAGGTTGAAGTTATCATACAAAATATCCACTCGAACATGCTCATCACTACGCAAAGTGTAGGCAATACCAAGCAGAAACATGGCTGAAAACAAGTGCCATTCCATTTCCTGCATGGCAATAGAGGAATTATTAAAAACGTAGCGTAATAGCACGTCAACAAACACATTGACAATCGTTAGTAGTAGCAATACCACAATAACTTTCTCTAATAGTTTATACATTTATGTAATCAAAGTGGTTGCTAGACGGTTCAATTAGGGTGGGGCAGTTTGTCAATACGCCACAAAAAAAACACCCTTGAATAATGCCAAGGGTGTGAGTTAGTTATTTGTTAAAACTGTTCAAATAAGACTGATCAGATATTTTTGTCCAAGCTCTGATTTTCTTTAAATAGTTGGCTTGAGACTCGATAATCTCTTTTGAAAGTGGGTCTTTAGCCGCCAATTCAACTAACAACTTATCATTTGCTGTACGTAAAGCCTTAAAGACTGGTTTCGGAAAAGTTTTAATTTGCACCATTGGATTGTCCGTTTTGATGCTAGCCAGATTGACAGCGCTTTCATGTTCTATACGTGCGTACATATCGTAGGCAGAATATTTCATTGCAGTAATTAAGATGGTTTGCAAATCTTTTGGCAGTGAATGTAGGCTTTTTAAGTTGATTAAATATTGAAGTTCGGTAGCAGGTTCGTGCCAGCCGGTGTAATAATAAGGGGCAATATTTTGAAAGCCCATGCGTAAATCCAGTGCAGGGCCAACCCATTCCAAAGCGTCAATCGTGCCACGATCAAGTGCGGTGTATAACTCTCCAGCAGGAATATTGACAGGTTTGGCGCCAACTTCTGCCATAATTTCGCCGGCAAATCCTGGAATGCGCATTTTTAGCCCTTGTAAGTCTGCCACAGAATTGATTTCTTTTTTAAACCAACCGCCCATTTGATTGCCTGTATTGCCACCAATCACCGATTTCATCCCGTATTTGGCATAGACTTTGTCGGCCAGTTCATTGCCACCGCCATATTCAAACCAAGCGTGTTGCTCGTCGGCAGTCATGCCAAATGGCATGGTGGTAAAGAATAAGGTGTTAATATCTTTGCCCTTCCAATAATAAGAGGCGGAATGACCAAGGTCGTATTGCCCAGATTTGACAAAATCAAAAATACCAAAAGGGGATTTGTGTTTGTTTTTGGAATCAATTCTAATGTTAAGCCTGCCATTGGACATTTCTTTGGCTAATTTGGCAAGCTTTTTCGGTGCATCGCCAAAAATCGGAAAATTACTTGGCCATGATTCTGCTAAGGTGAGAGTGTAAACTTTGTCGTGCTGTGGGTTGTTATGGGTTGCGGTTTGTTCGGTATCTTCACCGCAAGCGCTGAGTAAAAGAACGCTTGCGCTTAAGGTAATGATGGTGAGTAATCGGCTGAGTTGTCGCATGATTTTATGGCTCCAAAAAAAATTAGTTTTTAAGTTGTGCAAGCACTGCACGGTTTTGTTGATTATAGTCTTTAAAAGTTTGAATATTGGTAAAATTTTGTGCTAATAATTTTATAATGGTTGCTTGTTGGTCATAGCCGTGTTCCAGCAATAAATAGCCGTTTTTGTTAAGATGGCTGGGTGCGTTGTTAATAATAATTCGAAGACCACTCAAGCCGTCTTGTCCAGCAGTTAGCGCACTGATTGGTTCGAAGGTTAGTGCTTTTAAATGCGTATCATTTTCTTTAATATAAGGTGGATTAGAGATAATCAAATCAAAATATTGCTTGTTGACGGGCTCAAACCAGCTGCCTTGTGCGAACTGAATATTGCTGGTGGCATTTGCTTTGGCGACCTCAAGTGCGGCGTGCGAATAGTCCGTGGCCACGACTTGCCAATGTGGGTTTTTATCCGCAAGTGTGATGGCAATAATGCCGCTGCCTGTGCCTAAATCGAGTATCTGGCAAGCGGTATCTTTAGAAAAAAGTGTCAGTGCAATATCGATTAAAAGCTCGGTTTCTGGGCGTGGTATTAGGGTGTCAGTGGTTACTTTAAAAGTTAAATGATAAAAGCCTTTTGTGCCACTGATATATGAAAATGGAGTGCCATCAGCGCGCTGTTGAATAAATTTTTGTAAGGTTTGTTGTTCTGCTGAAGTTAGGCAATAGTCGGCATGAGTAATCAGTTCGGCAGTGTTTTTGTTAAGCACTAAAGTTAATAAGAGAGCAATGTCAATCGTATCGCTGCTAAGATAATCCTGAATGGTGTTCAAAGGCTTATTGATTAACCGTTGTGGCTACGTTGGTATTAAAAATTGGTAAATTGACAAATATGCTGATTATTTTTTCCATTTTTTTTAAATCTTTTTCAAATCAATATAATTTTTGACCGCAACAATCAACCCTAAGCCAATAAAGGCACCTGGTGGTAAAATCGCCAGCAGGGTGCCTTGATAATTTTCAAATACGGTGATACTAAGTGTGTCACCTAGACTGCCTAATAATAAAGACGATTGGTCAAACAATGTACCAGAGCCAATGACTTCACGCAGGGCGCCTAGGATGATTAAAACAATTGAAAATCCAACGCCCATCATCAGCCCATCAAGTGCTGATTTACCCCAAGTGTTCTTACTGGCAAAGGATTCTGCTCTGGCTAAAATGGCACAATTGGTGACAATTAGCGGTACAAAAATACCCAAAATTAAATACAAATCGTAAAAATACGACTGCATTAATAATTCGACAATGGTCACAAAAGAGGCAATTAACAAAACAAAAATAGGGATTCGCACTTCTTTGCGGATTTGCTTTCTAAAAATTGAAACCGTCATATTCGAGGCAATAAGCACAAATGTCGTTGCCAAACCAAGCCCAATGGCATTGACAATATTATTAGTCACTGCCAAAAGAGGACACAAACCCAGCAATGCCACCAAAGCTTGGTTATTAGTCCATAAGCCATTTTTAACAATGTTAAGATAATCCTTCATAAGGCTTGATTATATCAATATATCAATCCAAAATGTAAAAGATGCAAGCCTTGCTTGCATCTTTTGTGATGGTTAAGCAGAAAAAATGATTTTATGATCATTGACACTGGCAAGGATTGTGGCTCCGGGCAAAAATTCACCGGCTAGAATTTTTTGCGAAAGTGGGTTTTCTAGCAGTTGCTGAATGGTGCGTTTTAGAGGTCTTGCGCCAAATGTTGGGTCGTAGCCTTTGTCAACAATTATTTGCATGGCCTCATCGGTTAGATTAAGTTTAAGGTCAAGGTCTGCCAGCCGAGTGGATAAAATCTCAAGTTGTATTTTGGCAATGCCTGAAATTTGCGCTTTACCAAGACTATTGAAAATAACAATCTCATCAATTCGATTGACAAATTCAGGTCTAAAATGTTCACTCACCAACTGGGTTAGTGCTGCGGATATGTCCTTATCTGGGGTGTTGCGTGTTGTTTTCTCTTGAATTAGGTGCGAGCCTAAATTTGAAGTCATAACGATGACGGTATTTTTAAAATCAACGGTACGCCCTTGGCCATCTGTTAAACGCCCATCATCTAGCACTTGCAACAGTACATTAAATACATCAGGGTGGGCTTTTTCTACTTCGTCAAGCAGGATAATTGAATAAGGTTTGCGACGCACAGCCTCGGTTAGCACACCACCTTGCTCATAGCCCACATAGCCTGGAGGCGCACCAATGAGACGCGAAACTGAATGTTTTTCCATAAATTCACTCATATCAATGCGCACAATTGCCTGCTCAGTATCAAACAAAAAATCTGCCAAAGCCTTGGTTAATTCGGTTTTTCCAACGCCAGTAGGTCCCATAAATAAAAACGAGCCATCGGGGCGATTAGGATCAGACAAACCTGCGCGCGAGCGACGTACGGCATCAGCAATCACTTTAACTGCCTTATCTTGACCTACTAAGCGTTGCTGAATAATAGACTCCATGTGTAATAATTTGTCTTTTTCACCTGCCATCATTTTATCCACAGGGATGCCCGTCCAGCGTGCTACAATTTCGGCTATTTCGTCTTCGGTGACTTTATTTCTAAGTAAAGTCATCTCGACATTATCAGCCGATTCAACTTGGGTGATTTTGGCCTCAAGTGCTGGAATTTTGCCGTATTGAAGTTCGCTCATTTTGGCTAAATCATTGTTTCTGGCGGCAATTTCAAGCTCGGTTTTTACTTGCTCCAACTCTTCTTTTAAGTGCTGAGCACCTTGGACTTGAGATTTTTCTTTTTTCCATGTTTCTTCCAAATCGGCATAGTCTTTTTCAAGGCTTTTAATGACGGACACCAACTCTTTTAAACGCTCTTTAGAGGCTTTGTCTTTTTCTTTTTTCAGTGCCATGCGCTCAATTTTTAGCTGTACTAATTTTCTATCCAGTTTGTCCATGGATTCTGGTTTTGAGTCAATTTCCATGCGAATTTGAGAGGCAGCTTCATCAATTAAATCAATGGCTTTATCGGGTAATTGTCTATCGGTAATATAGCGCATTGAATAAGTGACTGCAGCAATAATTGCTGGATCTGTAATCTCCACGCCGTGATGCACTTCATATTTTTCTTTCAGTCCACGCAAAATTGCAATCGTGTCTTCTTGGGTTGGCTCGTCAACCAATACTTTTTGAAAGCGACGTTCTAAGGCAGAATCTTTTTCAATGTATTGGCGATATTCATCCAGTGTCGTGGCACCCATACAATGAAGATCGCCTCTGGCAAGTGCCGGTTTGAGCATATTACCCGCATCCATAGCGCCATCAGATTTGCCTGCGCCAACCATGGTGTGAAGTTCGTCAATAAATAAAATCACCTGACCTTGCTCAGCCTCAAGCTCTTTTAAAACTGCCTTAAGTCGCTCTTCAAATTCTCCACGATATTTGGCACCAGCCACCAAAGCGGCCATATCTAACGACAATAAACGCTTGCCTTTGATGCCTTCAGGCACTTCAGAATTAATAATGCGTTGCGCCAAGCCTTCGGCAATGGCCGTTTTGCCAACACCAGGCTCGCCGATTAATACTGGGTTGTTTTTAGTACGGCGTTGTAAGACCTGAATGGCACGGCGAATTTCCCCATCACGACCAATCACAGGGTCAAGTTTGCCATCAATCGCCAGTTGGGTTAAATCAGTGGTGTATTTGTTTAGTGCCTCTCTTTGTGTTTCTGCTTGTTGTTCGTTCACGTTTTGTCCTCCTCTTAGGGTGTCAATGGCTGGAATCAATGCCTGTTCTTTAATGCCGGCATCGGTTAATAGTTTTGTGGTGGCGTCATTGCCTTGAATAATGGCCAATAAAAAAAGTTCAGTGGACACATAAGCATCGCCTTTTTCGGTGGCTATTTTTTCAGCCGAGGTGAGTAGGCGTAATAGGCGTTGAGAAATGCCAATATCGGTATTAGGGTTGTTGACAACTGCCAAATTTTTTAGCTCAAGTTCAAGGCGTTGCTTTAGCGTGGTTGTGTCTATGTTGATAGATTTTAATACGTTGCTAACACTAGAGACATCATCACTCAGCATGGCACTCAGCACATGTATGGCCTCAATGGTGCTGTGGTCATGGCTAATCGCAAGGGATTGCGCGTTGCTAAGATCTTGTTGAAATTGAGAGGTTAATTTTTCAATATTCATAATTTTATTCGTGGTTTTTGTTTAAGTTATTATTTATCTATGGGATGATATTGCATTATTCAAGCAACCCTAAAATATTATGTTAAATTTAGTATTATTCGAGCCAGAAATTCCCAACAATACAGGTAGTTTGATTCGTCTTAGTGCCAATATGGGTGCAAACTTACATTTGATTAAGCCATTTGGTTTTGAGATTACCGATAAGCGCTTGCGTCGGGCTGGGCTTGATTATCAAGAATTGGCCAAGGTGACTGAGTATGACAATTTTGCAGCGTATCTTGCCGAGGCCAAGCCAAATCGTGTGTTTGCGGTCAGTTCTAAGGTAGAGACGAATTATGCACAAATGCGTTATCAATCTGGTGATTCGTTTTTATTTGGCCCAGAGACACGAGGTCTGCCGCCAGAAATTTTGGCTCAATATCCTGGCATTACACTACCTATGCAAGCGCATTCCAGAAGTTTGAATTTGTCTAATTGTGTTGCAATTGTGGCGTATGAGGCTTGGCGACAGATTGAATTTATAGGTGCAAAATAGAGTTAAATTGATTATATTAATCAGTAATTATTTATGAGTTACGCCTAAAATTAGTTACAATACGTGCGGATAAAATTTAATAAATAAGGATTGAAATAATGAGAGATACAGCAGAAAAATTATCTGGTTTAACGCTATTTTTACATTGGACAGTGGGTTTGACTGTGATTGTATTGGCAGCGGTTGGTATTTATATGAGTGAAAATGAGGTGTTTGCACTCTATCCAATTCATAAATCAATTGGCGTGTTAATCTTTGCGGTGATTGTGGTTAGAGTGTATTGGCGCTTTGTTAATGGTTGGTTGCGGCCTGTTGCTGAACATCGAGCGATTGAGTATAACTTGGCGAGAATAATCCAGTGGGTGTTAATCATTGCAACGATTATTATGCCAATTTCAGGCTTTATTATGTCTGGCGCAGGGGGTTATGGTGTGTCGGTATTTGGCTTAGACATTGTTGCGGCACAATTCGACCCTATGAGCAAAGAAGCCATTCCGCATAATGCCATGCTCGCTGGTTTTATGGCAGAAGTACATGAAATAGCAGGCTTGGTGATGATTGTTGCCATTGTGTTGCATTTTTCGGGTGCTATTAAACATCATTTTATTGACAAAGACAACACTTTGAAAAGAATGTTAGGAAAAAAATAAAGACTTTGCAAGCCATATAAGCCATTACTCAAATCCTAAAAAATGATTTATTAGGCCTCTAATAATAGAGTTAGTTTATTGTAGTTTGGTGAGTTGGTAGGCGTTGCTAAAATCTTTAATAGTAGAGATTTTTTTGCCCGATAATTGCACGCTTTCTAGGCTCAGTGCGCCGTTACCTGTAGCCACTAAGCAAGTGCCTTTAGTCGAATTAATAATCTGCCCTGGTTTGTTGGGGCTGGCATTTGCCACAACGCTGGCAGACAATATACGCAATGTTTTGGATTCAAACTTGTCACTTGTGGCATTGGTTTGGGCGATGGGGTAAGGGTTAAAGGCTCTAATTTGTTGATTGATGGTCATTGCCGATTTTGACCAATCTATCCACGCCTCGTCTTTGGTGAGTTTTTTGGCGTAGCTGATGCCAGTTGTAGTTTGAATGGTTGGTGTTAGGTGCTTGAGTTTGTCGAGTGCCTCAATAATCCCTTGTGTGCCGAGTATGGCGAGTTTATCGTGTAGGGTTTGGGCAGTATCTGTGGGGCTAATATCGCAGGTTTTTTCGAGTAATACAGCGCCCGTATCTAAGCCAGCATCCATCTGCATAATGCTAATACCCGTGGTTGTATCCCCTGCCAAAATCGCACGTTGAATGGGTGCGGCACCACGCCAGCG
>JAJRPY010000130.1 GCA_024280535.1 Gammaproteobacteria bacterium
AATTAATTGAGCATCGATGTGTTTTTGTGGGTTTTTATCGAACAAACCATCTATATCTGATGCCAACATCAGCAAATCTGCATCCACTAAATTCGCCACATAAGCCGATAGTTTATCATTGTCACCAAAAACAATTTCATCAATAGCGATGGTGTCATTTTCATTGATGATTGGGACAAAATTATTTTTAAATAAATCACTCAAGGTGTTTCTTATATTGGCTTGTGCATCGGTATTGTCAAAATCCCGATAAGTGAGTAAGCACTGAGCCGATGCAATGCCAAAGTCTCTAAATATTTCATTGTAAATTTGCATCAGTATGGGTTGTCCAATGGCTGATAAAGCCTGGCGGGAATCTGACAATTGCCAGTTATTGACATCGATGAAATGCTTGGCTGTGGCAATAGCCCCCGAGGATACGATGGCAATATTGTGGTCTTTTTGCAGTTCTACAATTTGCCTGGCAATGTCTTCAATTTTACCCCGAGAAATACGGTTAGAACCAACGGTTAATGTTGATGAGCCAATCTTTAAGATAAGTGTTTTTTTAGTCATAAAATTACTCGTCATTCCTGTGTGGACAGAAATCTAATTAATTCATCGCGATTTAAGCAATTTTTAAGATCTTTTGTTAGATTCCTGCCTACGCAGGAATGACGTATTTTTTGTTTATCCTCGTACATGCCCATTTCCTGAGATAAACCATTTATTGGTCACCAATTCATTCAATCCAACTGGGCCACGAAAATGCAGTTTTTGCGTGCTAATCGCAATTTCAGCACCCAATCCAAATTCTCCACCGTCCGTATATCGAGTTGATGCATTGTGATAAACCGCAGCACAATCGACTTGATGTTGGAATTTCTCCGCTGTTGCCGTATCATCGGTAACAATCACCGCTGAATGGCCACCTGAGTATTTATTAATCATCAATATGGCTTCGTCTATATTACTAATTTGTGTCAATAATATTTTACTGGATAAGAATTCTTGGTAAAAAACACCATCATTTTCTATTGGCAAAATATTCGTATTTAAATCGCAGATAAAATTATTGCTGACTATTTCTATTTCATTGTCCAACAATGCTGAGATGATTTTTTTTATTCTGCCTACACCATGGTTGGTATGAATCAATACTTTGTCCAAAGCATTACAGACACTGATGCGTTTTTTTCCATCGATGATAATATTTACTGCCATATCCATATCTGCATCGGCATCAATGTACATAAAGTTGTTGCCGCGACCCGAAATAATCATCGGTATATCGGTATTTTCCCGAATAGAATTGATTAATTGCTCTCCTCCTCGCGGGATAATCACATCAATTTTTTTGCCTTTGCTTTGGATTAAATCTTGGGTTTGTTGGCGATTATAATCTAAATACTGAACAATTTCTTTGTCTTGCCCATTTTTATCCAAGGCCTGTTGCCACAAATCGGTTAACAACAAATTAGACTGCCTGGCTTCCTTTCCACCTTTCAATAGTATCTTATTACCCGCCTTAAATGCGGTAATTGCCGCTTCTATTGTCACATCAGGGCGTGATTCATAGATGATTAATATCGTTCCAAAGGGCACCACACAATTTTCAACTCTTAACCCTGGCTCTTTGTCATACGCATACAAAACCTTGCCTTCTGGGTCATCCATCTGCATTACTTTTAATATTGATGTTTGCATGCCTTGTATTTTTGCTTCATCTACTTTCAAACGATCGTACAAGGCTTCGTCATCCGTATTGCAATTGGCCAAATCTATTTCATTGGCTTTTATTATTTCTACTGAATTTGTAGCTATTAAATTGGCCAAATCTTGTAGTATTTGGTTTTTAGTTTCTGTATTCATATTTTTAATGCCGCTATCAGCTTGGTTACATCTGTTTGTTTTGTTGCATGTGAAAAAACCAGCCTAATAATATCTGTACTGCCTGGCCAAACGTGGAATTCAAACCCTTGGTCTTGCAGTTGCTTGATTTTGATTTCTGATAATCTCAAAAACACCTCATTGGCTTGCACTGGATAGATAAAATCGTGGTTATCTTTTATGGATGAATAGACCAATTGAGCCATCGAATTAGCATGACTGGCTAATTGCAACCACAAATCATCTTCTAAATAGGCCAACAATTGAGCCGAAACAAATCGCATCTTTGAAATCAAGTGCCCTGCTCGTTTACGCATACGTTTGATTTCTTTGCCAATCTTCGGATTAAAAATGACCAAGGCTTCGGCAATCATTGCACCATTTTTTGTCGCACCAAAGGACAATAAATCCACACCATTTCTCCAGGTCATGTCTGCTATTGAACAACCCATAGCAGCTACGGCGTTTGCAATTCTTGAACCATCCATGTGTAAATAAAGACCATAGTTGTGTTTGATTTTATTAATCTGTTTGATTTCATCCAATGAGTAAAGCGTGCCTGCTTCGGTACTTTGAGTGATACTGATTGCAGAGGGCAAACACTCGTGTTCTCCATGTACACCGGTTCCTGCCAATGTCTTGTCTAATGATTCAATATCTATTTTGCCATTTTCACCTGAAACACCAATCAATTTTGCTCCAGCTGAGAAAAACTCAGGTGCACCACACTCATCACTCATCATGTGTGCATTTTCTGAACAAAACAGAGAACCATATGGTGGCGTCATTAATGCCACCGCCAATGAATTGGCAGCAGTACCAGTAGTCAAAGGAATCACCTCACACCAACAACCAAATAACTGTTGCATTTGCTCTTGCAATTTTAAAGTGTAAGAGTCATAACCATAAGATTCTTCACAACCATTATTGGCATCAACAATGGCTTGCAATATTTTTGGGTTAACCGGT
>JAJRPY010000005.1 GCA_024280535.1 Gammaproteobacteria bacterium
GTGTCGGCCAAAATGAATGGCTAAACGGGCTTTACACCTTGTTTTCTGTGCAGTACAAAACGCCAGTGCGTGAAAAATAGTATGGTGCTTATTAAAATAACAATAAATTCAAAAATCAAATCCCTTGTGGCACTTCTTTTTTCTATAGCAATAACATTTTGATAACTATCGAGCCTTTGCTTAGTCAGTTCACTTTCTGTTGGGCGTTGAATGGGATTGCTATCTTTTTGGGGGTTGGGAGCAAATATATTCATTCTAGAAATATTTGAGCGACCAGATTGGTCTTGCCAATAATTATTATTGTTTTGATGCGTTGTGTATTGATGATCACTAATGGTTAAATCAGGCTTAACCAAGCTAACAACATTGTAAATCATAAGCCCCATATTGACTGCTAGACAAATCATTGCCCCAAGACAAATGATGAGTGCGTAAATTTCTATGGCAGTTTTTTTCATAAATTCCTGTTTAATTGCCTAACGATAAAAATGATAATTTGGTTAATAACTCTCAAAGTATACGCTATTTTTAGATTTTTTAGGTTTGACTGGCTTGTTAAATGTCATAAGTGGATAACGTGTTAATTTTTTTATTACAATGTGCGTTTCAGTTGCTGGCTATTTAGGTTATGATGTGCTGGACAAGAAGTTAAAAATACAAATAAAGGAGAATAAAATGAAAAAATTGTTGTTAAGTGTATTATTTTTAGCTGGTGTAGCATTAGCTGGCTCACCTGAAATGGTACCAAATGTAGATAATGTAATAGTAGACAGTTGGTGGCCATTTCCTTGGCCTACTGGCAGTTTTGGTCAATGGGGCGGCTAAATTTAATAAAAAGTTTCAGTTGATGGTTGTTTGGTTATGATGTGCTGGTTCCTTTTTTCTGCTAAATTTTACCTCAGCTTGGTGTTTAAAGTGATTCAGCCTAGTGCGAGCATAGGGTGAATAATTAATGAAACATTTTGCCTGAAAATAAGAGAGTGCAAATAATAAACTTGAATAGTGTTTTGTTCTTTTGGTGTTGGTTTGTTTTTGTTGCTATTGTATTGTAATTTGCTAGGTTGTTATGGTACCAAAAAAATAAACACCAGTCTCTTGGATTTTCAATATATAATTTTCCTCAAGCATAAGCAGAGAGTGTAAAGAGTAATTATCTGGGTATTTTCTGTTTTTGAATTGAATAATTTATTTTAAAATAATATCAGGAGATAAAAAAATGTACCAATCAAAATTTGTAGCAGTGTTAGTGGTAGGCTTATTTTCTACGGGAGCTAGTGCTTATGTTGGGGCTTTTTGTGGAAAGGATAAGCAGGCAACGACAGGAGATAGTTATGGCTGTTGTAGTAATAGTGATTGGGATAGAGGGGGAACGTTATGGGTAAATCTGGCGCCTAATTATGATAGTTGCCCAATGGGGAGCACTATTAGCTTTTCTTGTAAGAAAGATACAGGGATTGTTTCCTCTAATCCGCCGAATATCACAGTGACTGAAGATTGTAATAACCACGGTTATCCGTATGTAGAATTTTCCTCACTTGGTAAAGATCTTTCGATAGATTAAGCAGCTTTTTTTAAAATATCGAATAAAAATATATATAGGTCTTAGATTATTTTGATAACGATATTAATAGCCAAATAGCCACCAATACTAATGAAATAGAAAAAAAGTAATTTAAGCTTTTTTCGATGATTGGGTGGTGGGTTAATTTGGATAGGCTGTTGCTAGTTGCTACCCAAACAAAATGGGTTGAAATGTTTAATATTGCCAGCATAATGATTAAATAACTAATTTGCATAGTCCTATCAAAACTGCCGTCAAGTAATACTGAAAACATTAAAAATAGCATAGTCCAGCCTTTTGGATTGAGTGACTGGAGGAGAATGCCATCTGTAAATGTGTAGTATTTTTGTTGTGGCTGGCTCGTCTTCTTTTGCAGGTTGGATAAATTTATAGGCTAAATAGAGGATGTGTAAAGCACCTAATAATTGCAATACGGTGATTACATTTGAATAATGCTTTAAAATTTCGCCCAATCCAAAGCCAATAATAAGCGAATACACAATAAAAACCAAATCTACACCTATGATTAATGGGATTGAGTTTTTAATTCCTTGCCGCATGCCAGACATGGCGAATACGATATTGGCAGGTCCAGGGCTAAATGCTAAAGGAAACATTAGACTAAAAAAATAATAAGAAATATTGCAAATTCATTGTTCTGTTTGATTGAAATAGTTGTATCGAGATTATAGTAGCGTTTTTGCAATCATTGTTTGGTAAGTGTTGTAAATGACTAAGGTGTGTAGCGTTTGGTTATTTTATAAAAAATAAAGGTAAAAAATTTGATTGGCAATGTTGTCTAAGGTGGGACGGATAAATTAAGTGATTTGGTCAATTCAAGTGTACTTTTAGCCTTTCGGGAGTGGATATGCCCCATGCCAATCAAGTATAGAGCGCTGACATAACCCACATCAAAATTGCATGGGGTATATGGCTACTATTATTGATTAGCCTTCAAAGGCTATGCTGTCACACAAAAATATCTAATACAGTGGACAGCTAGTTGGTGATGTTTTAAAATTTAACCATCAAACCAAGGCCAAAGAGATCGTCTTCGTTGTTTTCTTTGCCAAGTTTGATTACTTCTGCAACAAAAGTAACCTCTTTGAATAAAGCATAACTATAACCCAAACTTTTTTCTATGCGAGATTTTTTCTGACTTTTTCTAACTGTCTGGATGGCGAATTTTAGTTTGCTTTTTTGATTCATTTTATAACTTAAACCAATACCATTGTATTCTGTTTTGATGGAATTTTTATTATCCGCAAAGGTCAAAATATTCAACGTAGTATTGTCTATTTTGTACCAAGCTGTTGCACCTATTTCATTTCTTGTTGCATTTTTTCCACCACCCAGTGAAAATCCATAATCTTTATTAGCATACTTGACTACCAATGATTTATGCGTCTTATTAATATCCTCTTTTGGGTTGTTTGAAAAACCAGCAATAATATTAAAATTATTAAATTTTGGAGTTTTGTATTGTATTTGATTGTTTTTAGAAGAAATTGTACTTGCTTCACTAACATTTAAAAATTTGCCATAACCCAATGCTTCGGCAATATATTTTTCTACAGGATCGTCGTTATTTTTGCTAAAGAATAATTGACCGTATTGCTTGTGTTGTATGCCAAAAACAATATCATCAGTATTAACTGCTCCTTTGCCATCAGAGGAAAACGCATTGCTACCTAATTGAATTTTGCTGAAAATTTTAATATCTTCATTAATTTCTTTTGCAAACTTAAATTCAATTTCGTTGCCGCCGCCGTTTAGTTTTGTTGTTTTTGCCCCATTTGTGTCAACTTTTTGTCCAAGGAAAACAGATACTTGTCCGTTGACTTCAAATTTATTTTCTTTAAGATCAAGCTCTACAGATTGAGCTGATGTTGTTAATAAAGATAAAGCTGATAGCGTGTAAATCATTTTTTTCATTTTCTTTCCTTAATTTATAATAATTATTAATGTTGCTCAAAACGAGTAACACGGCAAATTCTATCCAGTGAATATTTCATTTTTATGACAAGAAAAAATATTTTTTTGTCATAAAAATGAAATATTCCGTTATTACAATGAGCGACGAAACACAAGTTAGGAGTCTTATTTTTTTATAACAGGAGATAAAAATAATGAAAAAAACTACAAAAAACAAAACAGTTGAATTTGACCAAGTGATGGATAATGCCATATCAAGACGTCGCTTTCTTAGGGACGGAGCCATAATATTTGGTGCCTCTAATTTTGTTATGAGTACAGGTATTGCGGCGTTGACGTCAAAACAAGCCATTGCTCATTTGGATAGTCAGCCATTATTATTGGAATTTACAGAAATTGCGACCAACACCCTAGATACAGTAACTGTGCCAAAAGGTTTTGGCTGGTACACGGTAATGAGCTGGGGAGATCCATTATGGTCTGAGGGTAAAAACTTTGATTATCATACTGCTGGTGATGCCAAATCTCAGGCGTTGTCATTTGGAGATAATAACGATGGAATGGATATTTTTACTCGTGATGGTAGAACTATCTTGGCAGTTAATAATGAATATGTCAATAACTTGTCTATGTATCATAATAGAGATTCTAAACTAGCAGAGAATTTAGATGATGTTGTGAAGGGTAAACAAGCGCATGGTGTTAGTATTGTTGAATTAGAGAAAAAGAATAATCAATATACTATTGTTAAAGATTCATTGTATAACCGCAAAATCACAGTAGATACGCCAATGGAAATTACCGGACCAGCAAGAGCGCATCAATTAATGAAAACCAAGCAAGATCCTACGGGCACGCAATCTTTAGGTACTTGGAATAATTGTGGCAATGGAAAAACACCATGGGGCACTTATTTGACTTGTGAAGAAAATTTTAATGGTTATTTTTCCAGTAGCGATAAAAACCTAACCTTGTCTAAAGAGTTTAAGCGCTACGGTATAAAGCATGAAGAGAGCAAGCAATATTCATGGGGTAAATATGACGAGCGCTTTGATATTGCACTTAACCCGACAGAGCCAAATAGAGTTGGATATGTAGTAGAGATTGATCCATTAAATCCAAAGGCTACGCCAAAGAAACGCACTGCTTTGGGACGTTTTAAACATGAAAATGCAGAGGTAGTCATTGCCAAGAGTGGACATATTGTGGTTTATTTAGGTGATGATGAGCGTGGTGAATACCTATACAAATTTGTCTCTACAGGTAAATATAGCAAATATGGTGATAATTCAGATTTACTTGAAGATGGCAATCTATTTGTTGCTAAGTTTAATGACAACAACACAGGCGAATGGTTGGCGTTAACACCAAAAAGCACCGGAATGAGCAAAGCGGAAATTTGTATTCATACACGCCTTGCTGCATCTAAAGTAGATGCCACTACAATGGATAGACCAGAATGGGTGGCCGCTAATCCTAATAAACCTGAAGTATATTGCGCACTGACTAATAATAAAAATAGAGCAATCAAGCCAAACAAAGGTGGCGATGCAACGCCAATTAATGCAGTAAACCCAAGAATGGCTAATAAATATGGACAAATTGTTCGATGGATGCCTAAAAATAGAGAACATACTGATATTCATTTTAGTTGGAATTTGTTTGCATTAGTTGGCAACCCTGAAGTTCACAAAAACAATTTAAAATCAGGCTCTAAAAATATTACTAAGCATAATATGTTTAATTCGCCAGATGGTTTAAGTTTTGATTCTAAAGGGGGGCTTTGGATTCAAACTGATGGTAAATATAGCAATAAGGGTGATTTTGCTGGCATGGGCAATAATCAAATGCTTTTAGGTGATCCAAATACTGGTGAAATCAAACGCTTTTTGGTTGGTCCAAAAGAATGTGAAATTACCGGGCTTACCTGGAGTGTTGATAAAAAGACAATGTTTGTAGGCATACAGCACCCTGGCGAGAAGGGCAATTCTAGCTTCCCTGGTAATCATGGGCATATACCTAGATCTAGTGTTGTTGCTATTTATCGTAAAGATGGTGGCACAATTGGATAATTTTTAACTGGTAACTTTTAAAATTATTCAAACATTTGGTTCACAATGGTATAGTTCAGATTTTTTTGATAACATTGTTGTATTAATCCTGATGGCATTTTAAGCATTAGCGACTTTTAAGGTTGCTGATGCTTTTTTGTAATTTTTTTTAAACTGTGTCTTAGTCCTCCCAGAGGATTGTTGTGTGGTGCTGATTTTTCTAGGACTGGGTTTTAGAAAATCACCTATTCAACAAAAATTGAATTTTGCCACTTATCTCTATATTATGCAAAAGTTTCAAATAAAAACAACTAAAAAACTTGATTAGCAATATTGTCCAAAGTGGGAACAGATAGATTAAACGATTTAGCTAATTCAAGTGCGCGTTTTAGCCTGGTGGGGGCAGATCTGCCCATGCATTGGTGGGTTAAATCGCCTTGGAAGGCTTGTAGCATGCCTTGTTCTAATTTTTGTTTGTCAAAAGTTTGTCCGGTGAGTTGGGTTTGTAGGGCGAGAATGTCAGTTGAGACATCACGCATTAAGTCTAAGTGTTGAGTGCGTAGGTCGTTGACGGTTGCGTTTTTTTCGAGCAATAAGCCAGCAATATTGGTAGTTAGGATGTAGAGATTTTTTAGCACCAATTCGAATAATAATGCGTCTTTAGACTTTAGCACGTGGGCGGGGATGTCAATCAATGCTAAAGAATCTACTAGGATTTGTGCGTTTTTGCCATAGGCGGGGGATGAAATTAGGATGTTGGAATCTATGCCTTTTTTCTTTTCAAACCAGACTGAAATTACGCTCGGATTGGTAAAATGATGTGTTGCCCAATCGCGTGGTAATAGTTCATTTTACATCATTGCCACTTTGTCTTTCCAGGGTTTGGGAATGGTGAGAAGAGCGGCTTGCAAATCAGCCTCTGCGGTGCAGATTAAGATCAGTTCTGGGTCGATGGTAGCGGCCAGTTCGTTAATATTGGTTTGTCGGGTGACGGGGTAAACAGGGTGGTTATTTTTTAGAAAAGCACGCGAAAAAACACTGCCTAATTCGCCAATACCGAGTACAACAATGGGTTTTTTCATGATGTTTCCTTGATTAGAGGCCTTTGTATTAAAAGGGCTGGGGCGTCTTGATACTGCATATTTTACCAATTAGAATGGCCAGAATGAGCCTTGTAGTCATCATCATCCCTATTTTTGTTGGGTTGGTGGAGGGTTTGGTCGTATAGCCAGTTTTGGATAAATTTGGGTATTAAAGTGTAGTGAAAACGGCATTCTTCAGCTTGGTGGGTGAAGCGTAGTATGAGTGCGAAACCGATCATAGGTATGAGCCAAATGAAAGCGATGCGGGCAATTTTTATCCACAAATGGCGGATGTCTTTTGCTTGCACGGCAATGATAGAAGCGGCAATATTTAGGTACACAATAGAGGTTAAAAAGATAAGGATGATACTAATCGTGGTATATTTCATGGTAATAAGTCTAGTAAGGTTTTGCCCATGGTTGCGGGTGTTGGCGCGATTGCCACACCGGCTTTTTTTAAGGCGTTGATTTTGTCAATCGCCTTGCCAGTGCCGGCGCTGATTACTGCACCTGCATGCCCCATACGTTTGCCTTTTGGTGCGCTAAGCCCAGCGATGTAGGAGACGATGGGCTTGGATATATGAGATTGGATGTATTCTGCCGCTTCTTCTTCGGCTGATCCGCCAATTTCACCTACCATAATAATGGATTGAGTCTGTGGATCTGCTTCAAATAGGGCGAGACAATCGATAAAACTCATGCCTTGAATGGGGTCGCCGCCGATGCCGATGCAAGTGCTTTGTCCTAAGCCAGCTAGCGTGGTTTGATGCACAGCCTCGTAAGTGAGCGTGCCTGAGCGAGAGACCACGCCAACACTGCCAGCTCGGTGAATATTGCCAGGCATAATGCCGAGTTTGCACTCATCAGGGGTGATTAAACCAGGGCAGTTTGGGCCAATTAAGATGGAATTTGAGTCTGCTAGAATGGCCTTGATTTTAAGCATATCTTGTACTGGAATACCCTCGGTGATACAGGCAATAACGGGCATTTGCGCCTCAATGGCCTCGATAATTGAGGCGTACGCAAAACGGGGTGGTACGTAAATCATGGTGGCATTTGCACCAGTTGCGACCATAGATTCTTTGACTGAATTAAATACAGGCAAATTTAAATGCGTTTGACCCCCTTTTCCAGGGGTGACACCGCCGACAAACTGTGTGCCATAAGCAATAGATTGTTCGGAATGAAAGGTGCCTTGTTTGCCGGTAAAGCCTTGGGTGATGACTTTTGTCTCTTTATTAATCAATACGCTCATGTTGAAGCCTCCTTGGACAATGCCACAATTTTGATCGCCGCCTGGGTTAAATCAGACTCGGTGTGTATGCCCACAGTTGTACGGTCTAATAATGCCAATCCAGCGGCAGCATTAGTACCTTCGAGGCGTACTACAATAGGTAAATTAAGCCCAACTTTTTCGATGGCTTGCAAAATGCCTTGCGCAATTAAATCACAACGTACAATACCGCCAAAAATATTAACCAAAATACCAGTGACGTTTTTTTCTGTTTGGATCAATTCAAACGCTTTTGCAACGCGCTCAGCCGTTGTACCACCGCCCACATCTAAGAAATTTGCCGGCGAGCCACCATGATGCTCAATCAAATCCATAGTTGCCATGGCTAAGCCTGCGCCATTCACCATACAGCCAATCGTGCCATTAAGTGAGATGTAATTAAGTTGATATTGACTGGCCTGGTTTTCTTTTTGATCCTCTTGTGAAGTGTCTCGTAGCGCCAGTATATCTTCATGACGATACAAGCCATTATCATCAAAGTCAATTTTGCCATCAAGGGCGATTAGGTGGTCATCAGTAGTGGTAATCAACGGGTTAATTTCAATCAAACTAACGTCTTTACTGATAAAAATTTCATATAAGCCCAGTAGGGTGGTGATAAATTGATCCGCCAAAGAAGCTTTAAGATGAAGTTGAGTGGCAATTTGGCTGCAATCATCAGCCGTTAATAAACCCAATGGATTCACACCAAATTTAATGATTTTATCAGGCGTTTCATTGGCAACTTGTTCAATATCCATACCGCCTTCCGTGGAAGCCAAGACGGTGATTTTTTGCGTTTGCCTATCCACCAACAACCCCAAATACAATTCGCGCTCAATCGTCTGCCCTGCCTCAATCAACAGCTGGTTAATCGGCAAACCCTTGGCATCAGTCTGCGGGGTAATAAGTTGCGTACCAAGCAATTGCCGCACAGCATCTTCCACCGCCTGAACAGAGCGACAAAGCACCACCCCGCCACCCTTACCCCGCCCACCTGCATGCACTTGCGCTTTCACCACCCAAACCTCACCCCCCAATTCGGTGCAAGCCTTGCTTGCATCTGCAATATTGTCAATCAAAACCGCCTTAGGGATTAGGATGTGGTGTTGGTTGAATAATGTTTTGGCTTGGTGTTCGTGTATGTGCATAATAAATTATAGTTTTTGTCGATAAATTACAAAATTGTCATTTTTTATATCTTTGTTTTTGATTAATATTTTTAGATTTCTAGGTGTTCCTTATACTCTAGTTATGATAAGTAAAGTAAATTAAATAAATAATTTACTTGTATCTCCACTTGCATTCGTATGCTGTTTTTCGGTTCCCTCTGCAGCAACTACAGATATTACCTTGAGATGCCTTAGTAAATCCTTTTTTTATTAAATATCGCACTGCTTCGTGTTGGCTTGCAAACTCTCTCTCTGGTCTACCGTCTAATGGCAGCATAACTACGGGTTTGTGCTGGTCAGATAGTTTTCCTGATTTTCTATCTTGATGACCTTTAGCCCTATTCTCAGCCCAAGTCATCAAATTTATATTATCAAAGAAGTAA
>JAJRPY010000131.1 GCA_024280535.1 Gammaproteobacteria bacterium
GATGATGAAGGCGCCATACGCTGCAATAGCTGATGTCCAGCCTAATACTGGGCCGGCTTGCTCCTTGCTAAAGACTTGTGAGATGGTTCTAAAGGTAGAGCCGTTGCCAATGCCAGTCATAGCAAATAACAACACAAATAACAGTAAAAATGGATAGAAAAACTCTTCTGGCGTTGCCGAGGCGTAAGCTTGTTTCATATAATAAGCCACGCCTAGCGCCGAGGCAACCATCACTGCTGAAATAATTTGTGTTACTTTGGCACCGCCTATCTTGTCGGCTATCATACCACCAATCGGGCGAATAAGCGCCCCAACAAATGCGCCCATCCAAGCATAAGTCAGCGCCGAGGGTGCGTTTAGGTTGATTGTATTATGGGTCATAATGCCGTCAATCATAATATGCTGAAAACCAAAAATAACTTTAATGGACAAAGCCAGCGTTGCTGCATAACCAATAAACGAGCCAAATGTCATGGTATAAATAATTGTCATTGCCCAAGTATGTTTATTGTTAAAAATTTTGTATTGACGATTGATGCCGGCTTTGTAATCACTGCCCAGCGGCAATAATTTTAATAATAAGACCGTTAAAACAATCACAATGGGCAGTGCCACCCACTTACTAACCATCCATCCAGAGCCATTAACCATCTCTGGAAGCATTAAATATAGTCCAAATGACGCGGTTGAAAGCCCTAAAACCAACATCACAATAATTTTGACAAACGTACCCATAGTTGAGCCAATATTAGGTGATACATATTCTTCGGTAATATTATTCATACCCAGCCAAGTGGCAAAGGACAAAGGGATTAAGAGGATAAGCCAAATATAGCCTGCATTTTGCAAGTAAGTATGTGTGCCTGCTGGAATTTTGCCAATCAATGTGCCTGAGGCAATTTGTAATTCGGTCGGGTTGCCGGTGATGGCCAGTGTCATCACTAAGGGAATGACAATTTGCATGGTGGTTACGCCAAAATTACCCAACCCAGCATTCATACCCAATGAATAACCTTGAATTTTTTTCGGAAAGAAAAAAGAAATATTCGACATTGAAGAGGCAAAGTTACCACCACCAAAACCAGACAATAACGCCAAAATTTGAAAATGCCAAAATGGCGTATCGGCTGAAGAAAGTGCAATGCCTAAGCCCAAGGCTGGCAATATTAATAGCGAAGTGGTTAAGAAAATAGTATTTCTACCTCCAGCCAAGCGAATAAAAAAGGTGGAAGGAATCCTTAAAGTAGCGCCTGATAATCCTGCAATGGCTGCCAATGTAAACAACTGAGATTTGTCAAACCCGCCATAGCCAGTATTCAGCATTTGCACTGTGATAATGCCCCACATAAGCCACGTGGCAAAACCTGCTAATAAACTTGGGATGGAAATCCATAAGTTACGGTTGGCAATTGCACTGCCTGTATTTTCCCATTCTGATGCATCATCAGGGTTCCATTGCTTTAAATCTTGAGCCATTAATAATCTCCTGTTAAAAATTGTTAAAAAAACTACTCATAGGTGTACCGAGTTGACAATATTTTTGCTTTTTTCATCCTTGCCAAACGTAAAATACATCCAAATTAAAGAAACACCCGTTGCCCCATAAAGCAGCATAAATATCACACTATTAATGCCAGTTAAATCAATTAATGCACCAAACATAATAGGCAAAACAAACCCTCCCATACCACCTGCCAAGCCAACAACGCCAGAAACCACGCCTATATTATTGGGATATTCATCTGCCAAAAATTTAAACACCGATGCCTTGCCAAACCCCCAAGCAATACCCAAAGTAAATAATAAAGTAGTGAACACCCAGACATTTAAGCCAATATCAAATTTAACCTCGCCTGTGGTGGTTTTAACCAATAAAGCCGTTTGCGGATAAGACATAAAAAACAAACAAATCAACGAAACCCACATCACCCACCAAGTGACTTTATAAGCGCCATATTTATCTGAAAACCAGCCACCCAAAGCCCGAATCATCCCTGAAGGCAGTACAAAAATAGCCCCTAATAATGCAGCATGCTTGAGGTCAAAACCATATTCATTAATATAATATTTAGTCATCCATAGCGACAAACCAACGAACCCCCCAACCACCAAGGAATAATATTGCATATATTTCCACACCTTAGGATCTTTTAATACTTGCAATTGTTGCTTTATTGTTACCGATGAAGCATGCCGATGGTCTGGGTCGGTATAGGTAAACATCCAATATAAAATCACCACCACCGTCATGGCAATTGCATAAAATTTAGGCACATATTGCCAGCCATAATTCAGCACAATCACCGGAGCGACAAAATTAGTAATGGCTGCCCCTGCATTTCCTGCACCAAAAATACCCATGGCAAACCCTTGATGTTTTTTGTCAAACCATTTAGAGGTATAGGCAATGCCAACAGTAAACGAAGCGCCAGCCACCCCAACCAATAATCCCAGCGTTAAAAACTGCCAATACTGCGTTGCTGAGCCAATAAACCATAGCGGGGCAAGCACAGTCAACAACAAAATGAAATACACAACTCTGCCACCAAATCTATCTGTCATCATGCCCACTGGCAGCCTAAATAGGGAGCCGGTTAAAATAGGGGTTGCAACCAAAATACCAAATTGTGTATTGTTGAGGGATAGCAATTCTTTAATAGGAATGCCAATCACTGAAAACATCACCCAAACTGCAAAACAGGCAGTAAAGGCCATAGTATTGGCAGCCAAAACTGAATTGGCTTGTGTTGTCGGACTGTTAATAACAGCAATACCCATGAGTTAACCTTGTTTGATTTGTTTATTTAAAGTTTATACGCGATTGTTTTTGTATTTGATTTAAAATAGCACTATTTGGCAAAAGTGTGACTTATATCACATAAAAACTATTTTATGCAACAACTACAAACACTCAATGATCTATTCCATACCCTGCAAAATGAACGCGGTTTTGCCATGCTGTATTTGCGCGAAAACACAACACAATCAAAGCAGGAAATGCTGCATTATTTTGCCAAAAGTAACCAAAGTATTGAGCGATTTAACTCAACCATTGCCCAGCAAAGCAACCAAACAACAGATTTGGCTGAAGAAGAATTGGCTCATATCATTCACAAAAATTTAAACCATCTAATGGACAGTCGCTTAAAACTGCTTGATTTGGCGTTAAAAACCAGTAGCGCCTTTGATGTGTATTCCTACCAGCTTATTTCCCCCATTATTCAGTTAATAACGCATTTGATTTTAAAAGTCAAAAATACCCACCCTAGTGCCGTAAATGCGTATTGTTTTTTTCTACAATGGAAGGAAAAAGTAGGCTTGGAGCGATCCATTATTATGCGTGGCTTTATTGATGGAAATTCTAATAATAATGAATGTATTGAGCATATTAAGGTGCTAATTAATGAGCAACAATATTACAAAAATTCTTTTTTGTCTTTGGCGACCATTGAACAGAAAAAATTTATTGACACCCTCTACCAAACCCCCGATATAGATACGCTACACACCATCCACCAGCAGCTTAGCACGCAAGGTAAATCAGATATTCTCAATAAGATGAATGCCAAGGATTGGTTTACGCTTATCTCAAAAAAAATAGACCGATTGCATCATATTGAAAAGCAATTACGCTTGAATTTAGATGGCAAACATCAACTAAGCAGGCGCAAAATTAACACTCCCAGCACGTCTGAACGCCTAGCCTACAAAGTCACGCTTTTTCAAGAGATGCCTGGTGAGGAGGTTGAGCAAATAATCAGTTGTTCTAAAATTTATCAAATCCCAAAAAATAAAGTACTCATTTTAGAAAACAATTCAATTACCCACCTGCATATCGTGCTGATGGGTTGGGTTAAAGTTTTTAAACAAAATAATAATCAAGCTGAAATTTTACAAATTATTAGTAATAACGAAACTGTGCTGGAGCATTGCCTGCTAACCCATCAAGTTTTTGATGCAAATGCCAAAACCATTACCGACACATTAATGCTGTCCATTCCTATTAATGTGGTCAACCATACCTTGGCACACTCTGCCAAATTTGCACACAATATCATTATTATGAGTGCGCAAAAAACCAATACTGCCCTGCAAAACCTGCAGTCTATTAAACATAAAAGCACCGAACAAAGAATGGGGGAATTTTTTCTAAAATTACTCAATGACAAAAAATGGCAATCTAATGCCATTCAATTGCCTTATAACAAGTCTTTTATTTCGTCTTATTTGGGTATGAGTAGAGAAACTTTCTCACGCAATCTAAAATACTTAGCTCGTCAAGGCGTGAATATTGAACACAACACCATTACCATTATTGATAAAGAAAAATTATGTCAATATTGCCATTTTGATGCCAATAATCAGTGTTATAACTTCCAACTCAATCAATGTCATCACAATGGGCAGGCTGAAGGGTAAAAATTATTCTCTAGGGCGAACCAGTCGCACTCTATAGGCCTTAATGTTTGGACGGCCAAAGCCATGGTCAACTTGACCATTGGAGAAATTCACCTTTCGTGTGTCACTTGAGTATTGAAAAATAAATGTGGATGAGGAGAAATTGTCGCTAGGTGTATTAGGAAATAAAGTTTGGTTAATACTAGGGTTGTGACAATTTGCTGCTATGAGTGAGGCCAATTCTTTGATATTTGGCAAGCGCCAATCAATTTTACCTGTAAACGCAGTGCCGGCTGTATTAAGCGCCTCTTGCCAATTCATTCCAGTAGCCGAACCTGTGCAAGTATCAGGGCTACTGTAAGTTTGCCCTTCTGAGCATTGTTTCCACATTAAATTAGTGACTGTATCGGTTACTGTGCCGTTATGGTTGTTAATATAGCGACTATCTTGCCATTCATTAGGAATATAGTCAAGGCAGGTTTGGGCGTTTGTAATGCCTGAAATTAGTAGTAATGCGCTTAATATGAGTTTGATTTTCATGGTGTCTCCTTGTTAAAAATTGGGAATCTGCGTTGATATTGCGTTAAAATTATTGTCTTTATTTAGAGTGAACCAGTCGCACTCTACTTGTTGTACGGCGAGGGCTGCTACCATTGCTACCATCGAACAAATATGTATCCCATGCGTTGTTTGAATCAGCAGCAGTAGGCGAAGATGAGAAAAAATGGCGAATAGCTGTATTAGGAAAGTAGTGGGTATCAATGGTTGGAGTCTCCACTTTTGTGCCATAATTTATCATTGAACGAAACTCTCCTATGGTTGGAACACGCCAATTATTAAAACCACATAATGCTTCTGTATTGGCACCATCAACTAGACCTGTCCAGTCATCATAATAGTCACCTTGTCTATCGGCGTGGTCTTCACCAAGGGCAGTTTTACCACCCCAGCGATAGATATTATCTTGGTGATGAATATTGGTGTGATTATTATCCGTCGTGTCACTGTCTTTTTCTCCAGAATCGGTTTTCACCTCCCAAATTAAACCAGTGACATTGTCCTTGACACAACTCCATTTAGTACCAGCAGCCTCTGTACCAGCACCAACTGATGTCCAAGGTTGATTTTGAATAGCCAGCACATTGCCAGTACTACCTAATTTGGTAAAATCAAAGCCTGCTACGCCAGCACCTAATTTGGTTAACATGCCTGCCGTTGCTTTGGCATCGCGCCCGTATGAACAGTCTTGAGCGGCTATGTTGTCGCCCATGCAGGCGGTAACGCCGGTATCATTTAATTTGCTTGTCAGCGTAATAACTGCTGGTATGACAGAGACTTCGTTAGATTTTGCGCTTTCAGGATTGTTGTCATTTTGGGCGGTAACTACAAAATAATAGGATGTGCCATTAGTTAAACCGCTGATCATTTTATGGTTAGTGGTTATACCTGTCAACAGGGTACTGCCATTTAACGTGTCGTAGTTTGTGGTATCAATATCTTTAAATGTTTCTGTGGCATGGTAAATATTATAAGCGACATCCGTTATCTCATTCCATGCCAAGAATACTTGCTCTGAACTAGAGATGGCCGCTGTTATGGTTGGTGTTGGGGTACCGATTATAATGGGAGTCTCGTAGGATTTTACGCTTTCAGGGTAGTCACCTGTTTTGGCAGTGAGCACAAAATAGTATTTCGCGCCATGGGCTAAACCAGTGATTCTTTTCCTGTTAGTGGCTATGTCTGTTATGCGTGTTCCACCCTTTAAATCACTATATTTTGCAAGATCAGTACCTGCAAATGTCTCTGTGGCGTAGTAAAGATTATAAGTTGTGCTTGATGTACTGTCCCATATAGGATTCCATCTTAGGTATACCTGTTTTAGACCAAGAGTGATGTTTGTTATGAGTGTCACTGGTGTTTTTGTTGTTGTTGTGGCTTCGTTGGATTTTACGCTTTCAGAGTTATCACTTTTTTTGGCAGTGACCACAAAATAAAATTTCGTACGATCAAATAAACCAGTGATAGTTGTATTGTTAGTAGTTAAATCTGCTAATAGTGTGCCACCATTTAACGTGTGGTAGTTTTTGAGATCAGTATTTGCAAATGTTTCTTTGGCGTAGTAAAGGTTGTATTTTGTAGCATCGCTAACGCTATTCCAAGTGAGGGATATTTGGATATCACTGTCTGCCACTGCCACTAGGCTGGTGGGTGCACTGGGTTTGTCGTCTATTGCTATATTATTTTTAATCTTGTCAAGTGCCGTTGTATTTAACCTATCTTTTATGTTGTTGTTCTCTTTTAAATTATTAAGTGCTGTGTTGAGATGCTCAACTGTGGTTAAGTCTAATGAGCCATCAGCCAAGTTGGTTTTAAGTGCAGTGATTACGGCTGGTAAATCATTGCTCATTACGTTGTTTGCTTCTAATTGAGATAAAACTGCTAGAATCAGTGCGTAATGACCACTATCATCATCATTCAAATTGTTTGTATCAATATTAGTGGGTCTGATTTTGGTAATGTCTTTATCATTTAAGCCAAAGGCAGTAGCAACAATTTTGTTTTTATTATTAATAGCATCGTTTAAATCTGTTGCAATTTGAATAGCAATCTCGGTGAGTGGTGTGACGGCAAATTGCGCGCCATCAATAAAATTTAAGGCGCTACGTAGCAAAGGCGAAGTTTTGCTATTTCCTGTGGCTTCGTCAATATAAGTACCC
>JAJRPY010000132.1 GCA_024280535.1 Gammaproteobacteria bacterium
ACAGTGAGGCTGCCACCGTCAGTACCACACTCACCTTTACCAGCACCAATTGGCATACCCCACAAACCGTCATTATTACCGCTGTCAATGATGACGATGCCACTAATGAAACCGTCACCATCAGCCACAACATTACGGGTGCAGACTATACCGGCGTCACTGCTGCCAATGTCATTGCCAATATCATCGATGATGATACTCAAGGCATCACTGCCTCACAAACTATAATCAACCTAGATGAGGTAAGCACTGCCACCTATACCGTGGTACTTGATACCGAACCAACAGGCACAGTCACCCTCACTCCAATCAGCAATGATACAGATGCGGTCACCGTCAGTGCTAGTCTAAGCTTTACCACTAGCAACTGGCAGACCCCGCAAATCATCACCCTCACCAGTATTGATGATGTTGATGCCAATAATGAAACGGTAACCATTGGTTATACCGTTACGGGTGCTGATTATGCCACGGTTATGGTGGCTGAAGTGTTGGTAACGGTTAATGATGATGATGCAAATGTGACCACTTCAACATTGAGTGCCAGCCCGAGTAGTGTTGCTGCTGATGGTGTTAGCACTACAACGATTATCATGCAGGCTAAAAATGCCAATGGTGATAATCTAACCAGTGGCGGACTAACAGTGACTATGTCTGAATCTGGCTATGCAGCCCTCTCAGCAGTGACGGATAATGGCGATGGCACCTACAGCGCAACTATAACCAGCACTGTCACGGCTGAAACTGTTACCATTACCGCTGCCTTTAGTGGCGCTACAGTAACTAATACGCTTGATGTGATATTTACAAGAGTGACAGTAACTACGGCTATAAAAATTGGCAGTCAAACTTGGAAAGCCTATAATGCCGCTTCAGTGCCTCCGACAAAAAAAACACTAGGCGTTGATTATTGGAATGATTACACTATCACAAGCAACTCTGCCGCAAACAATGGCACTGAAGCAGATGAAGATGGTTTTTATTATACTTGGGATGCTGCCATGGAAATTTGTCCGAGTGGTTGGCATTTACCTTCCGATGCTGAGTGGAAAATTTTAGAAGGTGAGCTAGGTATGACTACTGTTGAACAAAATAAAATAGGATCAACTGCCCGTGGCACCAACCAAGGCACTCAACTAAAAGTAGGTGGATCTAGTGAGTTTGAGGCTCAGTTGCCGGGTTATCGTTATGGTGATAAATTCTATAATCGTGGTATCTGGACGTACTTATGGAGTAGTACCGCGTTAGATAATAATAATGCTTATAGGCGTCGTTTGAAGAGCGACATTGCTGGCGTGTACCGAGACGCTATTAGCAAGGCAGGTGGGTTTAGTGTTCGTTGTTTAAAGAATTGATTTAATACACTAAAAAAGCAACGTTACAAGCATTAAAAGTCATTATCGACAAATAACATCAACACCCAGCATGCTTCATATACCCAATCCGCTCCATAGCACGCAATTCATCATCAATATAATACATTTTTAATGAATCTCTTTCCCAAGGCGGGATTTTGGCTTCTTGTAAGACTTTTTTAAGAGATTGAGAGTGTTTTTTGCCAGCCAGTTTGATGCGCTGCCCCTCGGTTCGATAGCGAATAGAAAAATTGGGTAACTTCTCTAAATCAGCCTGAATTGGGCATTTTTCTATAGGGCTGTTTGCTTTTTGATGAAGACAGTACAATTCCGACTGATAGCGCCTCATTTGAAACTCACCCCATTGAACCATAGGTTGGGCATCTGTTTTTGCGTTGATTAAATCAAGTATTTGATTCATTACTTTATCACTAGGCGGCAAAAATTTAAGGTCGTTCAAATGGTGACGCAGAATATTTTTGATGCGGTGAGTGTCCAAAGTGCTTAGTGCCTCAAGTCGAATACGACCCTTGTCGTTCATAATATGATTGGCTTGTAGGTCGATATTGAATAGTGCGCGCGTGAGTTTAAGTGTTTCAGATTGGTGTTTTGCGCTTCTTGCCAAGGTTTTTGTTAAATTTTGATAGACTGTTTCAAGGGCTGGAATGATGTTAATGCGTAAGTAGTTGCGTCTAAAATGAGTATTTTTATTGCTATCGTCTTCTATCCAATTGAGTTTTTTTTGTTTGGCGTAAGCTAAAATTTGCTGCTTTTCGATGGGTAGCATGGGGCGATAATGCCAGCCTTTGCCAAATCTTTTTTGCTTGGGCATAGCTGCAAGTCCTGCCACACCTGAACCACGAAATAGCTGGAGTAGTAGTGTTTCTGCTTGATCATTTTGATGGTGAGCAGTACACAAAACCTCGTCATTTTGCAAATCAGAGCAAAGTACAAGATAACGTTTTTTGCGTGAATTTTCCTCAAGATTGCTCAGTTTTTCTAGGTGGATGTCAATATTTTTATAAGGAATATTAAGGCGTTGGCATAGCTGCTGGCAAAATAAATGCCACTCGTTACAATGATTAGACAAATGATGGTTGCAATGAACGGCTCTGATAGAATTGGGATAGTGGCTATGCAAATAATGTAGTAATACGACCGAATCAACGCCGCCACTCAAGCCAAGAACAATGCGTTTGCCCTCGAGATAAGGGTCTTTATCCTTTAAATTTTCCAAAACTCAGTAATTTTGCTTGTCTGTTCAGCAATAAATCGTCTGTGGACAGTTGTTTGATATTGTTTAGTTGTTTGATTAATGCCGATTTTAATAATGCTTTTGCCTTGTCCGGATTGCGATGAATACCGCCTAATGGCTCATTAATAATCACATCAACCAAACCTGCTTTTTTCAGATGGTGGGAGGTGAGTTTGAGTGAGTCTGCTGCTAAATTCGCTTTTGAAGCATCTTTATAAAGAATTGAGGCGCAACCTTCTGGTGAAATAACCGAGTAAATACTGTATTTGAACATCATCATAGTATCCGCAACGCCAATGGCCAAAGCACCCCCTGAACCACCTTCGCCAATGACGACAGAAATAATAGGGGTTGCTAATGTTGACATTTCGAATAAGTTTCTAGCAATGGCTTCGGATTGGCCGCGTTCTTCGGCGCCAATGCCGGGGTAGGCACCAGGTGTGTCAATAAAGGTAATTACTGGCATGGAGAATTTTTCTGCCAGTTTCATTAGGCGCAAGGCCTTTCGATAGCCCTCAGGGCGGGGCATACCAAAATTGTAGTTGAGTTTTTCTTGAGTTGATCGGCCTTTTTGTTGACCGATAAACATAACGGGCTGGCCGTCTAGTTTTGCGATGCCACCAATAATGGCATGGTCGTCACCAAAGGCGCGATCGCCGTGCAGTTCGGTAAATTCTTCGAATACGTTATTAATATAATCTAGCGTGTAAAGGCGTTTTGGGTGGCGCGCTAGTTGTGAAATTTGCCAATCAGATAAGGTAGCAAATATTTTTTTAGTGAGCGCATCACTTTTGGCTTTTAATAGGGTCAATTCTTTGTTGATATTGGCCTTATCCTTAATATTATAAAGCGCTTCAATTTTCCCTTCTAAATCAGCAATGGGCTGTTCGAAATCGAGATAGTCTAAATTCATATTGGGTTATAATGGTTTTTAATAATCGTTAAATTATAGCAGATGGATGCGCTTTTTAGTGGTCTCAAATAATAAGTGATTAAAATAAAAGGTGATTGGTTTAATAATAAGAGAATAAAAATGGATGTAATTTATTGGTTAATTCCAAGTATGATTTTTGTCGGTGTGGTGCTGGTTGTGTTGTTAATGATAGGGGTTAAGAACGGTCAGTTTGAAGATTTAGAAGGCGAAGGGCAGCGCATATTGTTTGACGAAGAAGTCGAAGTTAAAACATTTGAGCAGAAAAACAAAAATTAGCCTTGACATTCGCATGTCTTTGTAGATAATGCGATTTTAATTAGATAAAAACATAGGCGGCAACATGGCAAAAAGCATTATTGATGGCTTGTTCGGAAAATCTCCAATTCGCCCATTGCAACAACATATGACCAGCGTTCACTCTTGTATTGCTGAATTGAAAGAATTTATGATTGCCATTCACGCCCAAGATTGGGATAGGGCAGAATCAATCCAATCTTTAATTGGCGACAAAGAAGGCGAGGCAGATAAACTGAAGAAAAAATTGCGCCTCAGTTTGCCCTCGACATTTATGATGCCTTTTTCACGCCGTGATTTATTGGATTTGTTGTTGATTCAAGATTCTATTGCCAATCTAACTAAAGATGTTTCAGGTTTGATGGTGAATCGCAAAATGACCATGCCAGATGAAATTTCTGATGATATGATTGAATTAACCGATGTTTGTATTCAAACCTCAGCGACTGCCTTGAAGGCGGTTAATGAGTTGGATGAAGTGCTAGAAACCGCCTTTGGCAATCGTGAGCGTAAGGTGGTCAGTTCCATTATTAGCGATATTAATGATTTAGAAAGCAAATCAGACAAAATCCAACACGTCATTCGTGCCAAACTATTTCCACTAGAAGCCGGTCTGCCCCCAGTGGATGTGATGTTTTATTATCGCGCGGTAGAGTGGCTCGGTGAGCTAGCCGATGCGGCACAAAAAGTAGGCTCGCGCCTTGAAGTATTACTTGCCAAATAACTAATTCGGAGGGCTAATCATGGACATTATTGCAAATTACGGTAACACGTTATTAATTCTGGCAGTTGTATTTGGTTTGTTTATGGCTTGGGGCGTTGGTGCCAACGATGTGGCCAATGCTATGGGCACTTCGGTTGGTTCGGGGGCAATTACCATTAAACAGGCGATTATTATTGCGGTTATTTTTGAGTTTGCTGGTGCTATTTTGGCAGGTGGTGAGGTGACGGCAACAATTCGCAAGGGTATTTTAGACGCGACTGTTTTTGCAGATAGCCCGCATTTATTGGTTTATGGTATGTTGGCATCACTATTGGCAGCAGGCGCTTGGCTGATGATTGCCTCTAGTTTTGGCTGGCCAGTATCGACCACTCATTCAATTGTGGGTGCTATTGTTGGCTTTGGTGCGGTAGGTGTTGGTATTGATGCAGTGGCTTGGGGCAAGGTAGGTTCTATTGTGATGAGTTGGATTGTGTCGCCACTGATTGCGGGTGCGCTTGCTTTTATGTTGTTTAAAAGTTTGCAAAACCTGATTATTGATACCAAGCATCCATTTGACAATGCCAAGAAATACGTGCCTTTTTATATGTTTTTGGTGGGGTTTGTTATTTCACTGGTGACCATTTTTAAAGGGCTTAAGCATATTGGTTTGAATGTTGATACGGGTACTAGTTATATGCTGGCAACAGGTTTTGGCTTGATAGTGATGCTGGTAGGGACGGTTATTATTCGCCGTATTCAGATTAATCCGTCAGAAAATGAAGATTTTCACTTCACCTCAATGGAGCGAATTTTTAGTGTTTTGATGATTATCACCGCAGCAGCCATGGCATTTGCCCATGGGTCTAACGATGTGGCAAACGCGATTGGCCCATTAGCAGCGATTTATGGCGTGATTGAAAGTGGTGGTATGATTGGTGCCAAGAGTGTTTTGCCGGCTTGGGTGTTGCTGGTTGGTGGCGGTGGTATTGTCTTTGGTTTGGTCACTTATGGTCACAAGGTTATTGCCACGATTGGCACCGGAATTACCCAATTAACCCCATCACGTGGCTTTGCTGCGACATTGGCAGCAGCATCCACTGTGGTAATTGCCTCGGGTACGGGTTTGCCGGTATCGACCACTCAGGTGTTGGTAGGGGCGGTGTTAGGCGTTGGTTTAGCGCGTGGTTTGGCGGCCTTGGATACGCGTATGATTAACAAGATATTCCTTTCATGGTTGGTGACTTTGCCAGCAGGTGCGGTAATGTCAATTATCTTTTTCTTTATGCTGAAAGGCATGTTCGGAGCATAACAATGACCTTAAATGACATTCAAACAAAACTAGAAGCAAGTATAGAAGGCGCAACAGTCACCATGCAGGGCGATGGTTGTAATTGCTCAACTTTGGTGGTCTCGCCAGTATTTGAGGGCATGGGGTTATTGGCACGCCAAAGAATGGTATTGGCAGCTGTGCGCGCAGAAATTGATTCGGGTGAGCTGCATGCCTTAAGCATTAAAGCCCGCACACCTGAAGAGGTGGCTTAGTTATTATTCATTATTGTGGCAGTGTTTGCACCCTCAGGCACTGAATAATTTGCCACTAGTGCAATTATTTTGCCCGCAATAGGGTCAGAATAATTGAATGCGACTGTACTTCATTTATCAATATTTCTAGCGTCTAAATCTTGCATAATGGCTGCGCGCATAGTATTTGAGTAATTAAGCCATGCGCTAATTTCTTGACTATGGCGCTTACAGCCAATGCAATAGTTGGCTTTGTTGTATTTGCAAATACCGATACACGGAGTTTGAATGGGTTTATCTTGGTTCATTTGTTCATTATAATTTGCCAACAAGCTTTGCACGGTAAAATACTGGCTTTATTTTAAAGACAATTATACTATGGGCTTTACAAAATTAGGGTTATCGGACACCATTCTAGCAGCAATAAAAAAGAAGGGTTATGGCACACCATCCCCCATCCAAGAAAAATCTATCCCCTTAATTTTAGCGGGCAAGGATGTTATGGCAGCAGCGCAAACAGGTACGGGAAAAACGGCCGGCTTTACGCTGCCGATTTTGCAATTATTGTCAACAGGTCAGCCGACTAAATCCAATCAAGTTCGCACCTTGATTTTGACACCAACTCGCGAGCTAGCCGCCCAAGTGCAAGAAAGCGTCAGCACTTATGGGCAAGGGTTGTTGCTTAAATCGGCAGTGGTTTTTGGCGGGGTTAAAATCAATCCACAAATGCAAAAACTTCGTGGCGGTGTGGATATTTTAGTCGCCACACCAGGTCGATTAATTGACCTATATTCACAAAATGCAGTAAAGTTTGACACACTAGAAATTATCGTATTTGATGAAGCAGACAGAATGCTAGATATGGGCTTTATCCACGATATTAAGCGAATTTTAAAGTTTTTACCTGCTAAAAGACAGACCTTAATGTTTTCAGCCACGTTTTCAGATGAGATTAGAAAACTGGCCAAAACCTTGGTGCATAATCCAGTAGAAATTTCTACAGCGGTTCGTAATACAACGGTTAAATCTGTCAAACAATGGATCCATCCCGTGGATAAATCTAAAAAACAAGCCCTGTTGACCCAGTTGATTAAAGACCATGCCTGGTATCAAGTATTGGTGTTTAGTCGCACCAAACATGGTGCTAACCGAATTGCCACCCAACTTGAGAAAAAAGGCATTTCAGCCTCAGCCATTCACGGCAATAAGTCTCAAGCTGCCCGCACCAGAGCCTTGGCTGATTTTAAACACGGCAAGGTGAATGTGTTAGTGGCAACAGATATTGCTGCTCGGGGCATTGATATTGCCGAGCTGCCACATGTGGTGAATTTTGACCTGCCACATGTGCCTGAAGATTATGTGCATCGTATTGGTCGCACGGGTAGGGCGGGCTCAAAAGGTGAGGCAATTTCTTTGGTCAGTGCGGATGAAATCAAGCAATTATTCGATATTGAGCGCCTCACCCAAGTTAAGTTAGAGCGTATTATGGTAGATGATTTTGTGCCAGAACACAACCTGCCTGATTCGCCAAAAAATATGCCAAGAGCAAAAAACAAAAAACCCAACAAACCTAAAAAACGCAACAAGCCAAGATACGCTAAAGATAGCCACCCCACAGACAACAAAGCCAACAAGAAACCCGCATCTCACGCTACAAAGGGGCGCTAAAATCTCATTAAAACCCTAATTGATGATGCCTAGCCCTATTATTATCACCGTTGTAGAATCGATGCTATATCCAAATTATAGCCATCTATATCAGCAATACAATCTAACGGAATATCGCGTAAATAGTATTCGTAAAGCACTTAGTTTGATTAAAAAACAGCCTGTAGATTTTATTGTGGTGGAATTTTTTTACGCCTATAGCACCAATTACAGTGGCATCTATAAATCAAATATAGAAGTATTGCTGGTGAGTCTGGTTAAATATTCGCCAAATACCAAGGTAATTGTTTTGGCTAATAAAAAAGAAATAAAGCATATAGGTGTGCTGGATGCGGTTGATTATCCCTTGCACGGTGTGTTGCAACTTCCCACTTCAATAGATAAAATGGAAACTTTACTTAAGCGTTCTTAACAAAAACTTAACTAAAAAAGAGTATGCAAAGGCCTCTTTTAGTGGTATTGGCAATATTTTTACCAGCTTGTGGGCAAGACAAGCCAACAGATGCGCAAATCAAACAACAGTATTACGTTAATTTTGATAAAGTAGAAGGGTTTTTTAAGATACTTGATTATAAAAAAATTAACGGCTACAAAGAAAAAGACAGTATTTATATTGCTGAAATAAACACCAAAATAGAGTATCTAATAGATTTTAATGAGTTTATTAATAAAATGGTTGAGCAGATATATCAGCAGATGCCTTTTAAAAGTGACCAGAAAAATAAAAAAGCAGCAAAGTAGCAACTTGAATTTATATACAAAAGAACAATGGGTGTATTTAAAACTGGTGATTTTTTAGAAAACAAACTGGATTTACAATTTATCAATACAGAAAACGGCTGGGTATTAAAACAAGTCAATAAAAGACCTTAAATTCGCCTTATAAGCGCGCCTAGTTTATGGGTTGGGTTGTAGTGGACTAATCAAACGGGTTAAGGATTGATTAGATTAAATTTGGTGGAGATGGCGGGGATCGAACCCGCGTCCGAAAACCTTCAAACAAAGAGTCTACATGCTTAGCTTGGTCAATTTGAGTTAGCCATCTACCACCCGACCATCAGGGATGTAAACAGCGATTTCAGCAAGTTTTAACCGGATTATCCTGAAAAAATAATCCTAGCGAGTCTGTAAGCGACCGCCATCTTAAAAGTACAGACAACCTCTAAGGGGCGGCTAGCTATGCAGCTAGAGCGTAGTTGTTTTCGTTTGCAACTATATTTTTAAAGCATATTTTTACGAGTTATCTTTATCCTCGGCATGCGTCCTTGAGATCCAACTCCTCGTCGAAGCCATGTCATCCCCAGGGGGTGGGAATTATAACACTAAATTTAAGCAAGGGTAACTTTTGCGAATTTTCTTTTACCGACTTGATAAATGGCAGTACCTATCTCAGGCTCAAGATTTTTGTCTGTAATTTTTTCACCTTCAATTTTTGCAGCGCCATCTTTAATCATTCTAAAAGCATCAGAGGTTGAGTTTACTAATCCAGCCTCTTTTAATAAATTGGCAATTTTAATGCCGGCGTTGAGGTTAAATTCGGGCATTTCATCGGGTATTTTGTTTTTAGCAAAGCGATTGATGAAATTTTGCTGGGCTTGCTGGGCGGATTCTACATTATGAAAACGGCTAATAATTTCTTCAGCTAGGAGGAATTTAATGTCTCTTGGATTTTTGCCTTGTGCTACTTCTTGTTTTAAGTTGGCAATAGTTTCTAGGCTTTTAAAGCTTAGCAACTCAAAATAACGCCACATTAATTCGTCTGAAATAGACATAATTTGACCAAACATAGTATCAGCATCAGCATCAATGGCAATGTAATTATTGAGCGATTTGGACATTTTTTGTACGCCGTCCAAGCCTTCTAAAATTGGCATGGTGAGAATGACTTGCTGCTCTTTTGCATAGCGCTTTTGCAATCCTCTACCCATTAGTAGATTAAATTTTTGGTCGGTGCCGCCAATTTCAATGTCGCTTTCTAATACGACAGAATCATAGCCCTGAATCAGTGGGTATAAAAATTCGTGAAGGGCAATATCATCCCCATTTTTATAGCGCGCTTCAAAATCGTTGCGTTCCAGCATTCGAGCCACCGTTCGCATTGAGGCCAGTTTGATAAATTCGATTGGGGTTAGTTTGTCCATCCACTCAGAGTTAAAAACAACACGGGTTTTATCTTTGTCTAGAATTTTAAACACTTGCTCGGTGTAACTTTTGGCATTTTTGATGACTTGCGCCCTTGAAAGAGGCGGTCTGGTTTTGCTTTTGCCAGTTGGGTCGCCAATCATGGCAGTAAAGTCGCCGATGAGAAATTGAATTTCATGACCCAAATCTTGCAACATTTTGAGTTTGTTAATGAGTACCGTATGCCCTAAATGTAGGTCTGGTGCGGTAGGATCAAAGCCCGCTTTGATTTTTAATATTTTTTTGCGCTTGAGTTTGTCTTTAAGTTCTGTAAGCGGCAATATTTCATCACTACCGCGTTGGAATATTGCCAGTGTTTCGTTTATATCCATTTAAATTTAACGATTTTTTCCGTAGCCGAAGCCACTTACTAACACACTGGAAACTAATTCAGCTAAACGCACCTCTTTATCATTGTCTGATTTATATTTTTCGGTATCAGAAATAGTGCTGAATAATGCAATTTCTCTGTCGTTAATCTGGATTTCGGATTTCGGCATTACAGCCTCTTCTTTCTTAGTACAGGGTGGTCATACTCTACAAGAAAGGAACCAGTATCGATACTATTCCAGTCATGGTTGATTTGATAGCGCGTCCTTACAACATTTTGGTTGAATGTCTTATCAGACATCATTTTTGTATATTCTGAAATGGTTAAAGATTCTGATTTTGTTGGGCTTAATATATCCATGTCTATAGGTTTGTATATTATATTATTGAGAAAATTATATAATACATAATGATTGTATAGTAATTATTTTCTAATATGTCCATCCCCTAAAACGATAAATTTTTGGGAAGTGAGCCCTTCTAAGCCAACGGGGCCGCGTACGTGGAATTTGTCGGTGCTGATGCCAATTTCTGCACCAAGTCCATATTCGAAGCCGTCTGCAAAGGCGCTAGAGGCGTTAATCATCACTGAGGAGGCGTCCACTTCGGCTAGAAATCTGCGTCCTGAGGTGTAATTTTCAGTGACGATGGATTCGGTATGGCCTGAGCCATGTTGCTCGATATGCTCGATGGCGTCGGACATTGAAGTGACGATTCGAATAGACAGAATGGCGTCTAAATATTCTGTATCCCAGTCGTTGGTGGTTGCTTTGAGGATTTGATTGGACAGTTTGAGTGTTTGCTCGCAGCCGCGAAGTTCAACGCCTTTGGCAAGGTATTGAGCGATTAATTCGGGCAATATTCGGGCGACTGCACCGCTGTGAACCAATAAAGTTTCCATGGCATTACATACGCCGTAACGACGAGTTTTGGCATTGAAGGCAATGTTGATGGCTTTTTCGGTGTCAGCGTCTTTGTCGATATAGGTGTGGCAAATGCCGTTTAGGTGCTTAATCACTGGCATAGTGGCTGCCTCGCTAATGGCTTCAACTAAGCCTTTGCCGCCTCGTGGGATAATCGCATCAACATAAGCACCGGCTTTGACGAGTGCTGAAACTGCTGCCCGGTCGGTGGTGTTAATCAATTGTATACAATGTTCGTTTAAGCCAGCATCAATCAAGCCATTTTTGACACAGGCATAGAGTGCAAGATTTGAATGAATAGCCTCTGATCCGCCCCGCAAAATAGCACCATTGCCTGATTTAAGACACAATGCAGCAGCATCAATGGTTACGTTTGGGCGGGATTCGTAGATGATGCCAATCACCCCTAAAGGCACGCGCATTTTGCCGATTTGGATGCCACTGGGGCGGTAGTTAAGATCGGTTATTGCGCCGATTGGGTCGGGTAAATTGGCGATTTGATTAAGGCTTTCGATAATTGCGTCTAGGCGCTGATCGTCTAGCATTAATCGATCAATTAAGGCGTTGTCCAGTCCTTTGTTTTTGCCATTTTCAAGGTCTGTTTGATTGGCTGAGAGGATGTTGGTTCGATGCTGGTTAATCTGCTCGGCAATGTTGAGTAATACCGTGTTCTTTTCTGATGTGGTGGCGCATCTAAGCGATTTGGCGGCAGTTTTGGCGTTTTTTCCTAATTCGCTGATTAGCGTGTTTATTGAGACCATGGGTTTTTTCCGGCTAAGGTTAATAAAATTGTGAGTAATTCGTCTATCACGTTAAGATTATCCACACCTTTGATGGAACGGTCAATGCGGCCTAGTGATAATAATATTTTTTGTAAGCGTTGATAAGGGTGGCGTTTCAGAATGTTGGTGATAACTGGTTTTCTTTTTGCCCAAACACGATAGGTTTGCAAAATGGCGTTGATGTCGTTATTTTGATGTAACTCAATTGACATACTAATGATATTTTTTATTTCTCGATACAGTGAACTGTTGAGTTGGATGGGCATGGCAGTATCACTTAACAGTGTGCGGTAAATTTTTCTTACTTGGGTGGTATCACCCAATAGGGCAGCATCGATTAAGCCATAAATGGTGTATTTAGATTGTTCCTGAGCCTGTGCTAAAAAATCTTGAGTGTTAATTGTGCCATCAGGATAGGCCATTTTGAGTTTTTGAATTTCTTGCATGGCGGCTAGTAAATTGCCTTCGGTGTAAAAGGCAATGCTTTGGGATACTTCTTGATTGGCAGTTAGGCCGATGGTGGCCATGTGGTTGTTAATCCAGCCAACTAAATGATCGGTGGATATTTCCCAGTGTTGGATAACGCTGCCGTGCTGTTCTAGGGTTTTGAACCATTTGCTTTTTTGTTGCGCTAAATCCAGTTTGCCAGTGGAAATAATGAGCAAAATATCGCTAGGGATGTTGCTGGCAAGTGCGGTTAGTGCTTTGGAGCCTTTGATGCCAATTTTGCCTGTTTTAAGCCTGCATTCAATGATGCGCTTGGGTGAAAATAAAGAAGTATTGGCAATTTCGGCAGTGATTAACCCCCAATCAAAATGGCCATCAATATCAAAATTGGTTTTTTCGTCAAAACCGGCTTGTTTAGCGGCTGATAGGATGGCGCTTAGGCTTTGATCAATTAATAACGACTCTGCGCCGAAAGCAAAATAGAGTGATTCTAGTTTGCTGGAAAGTTGAGCGTTGAGCGCTTCTGGTTTAATTCTCATTGAATGCTGATAATCGTCTGATGAGTTGGTTAATAAGGGTGTTTCTTAATTGGGTGTAGCTTGTTTTAATTTGCAACCTATCGGCTTGGGAAGAATTGGTTATTTTTTTCAGATGCGTTTGGGCGCTTAAATCTTGTGATAATAGTATGTTTTGATTGGCATCCAGAATGCTGATGGGTACGGTTAAACTGAGTGTATAACTGGTGGCAGTATTGTTGGTTGTGTATGAGGCAATGTGTTGTTTTTGAACTTCTGCACCGATTTTGATAGTTAGATTTTGTACGCTGTCCTGATTAAATTTTTTGTTTAATGCAATGGCAAAGTTATTTGCCTGATTGCTGATAATAACGGCATTTAATTCGCTGTTTTTGGCTATGTGAAATCCGCATGAACTTAAGCTTAATAGGGTAGCGACAAGGATGGCAACTAATAGGGGTATTTTAGACACGAAAAGCAGTTTTGTTGATTTAGTAAGTTAAGAATTATGACAGAATTTGCATTTATTTGTTGAAAAAACCTTGAAAAAATTTCATTGGCTCATACATAAGAGGGCTTATAGGGTATAGTTACCCGTCTATTTTATAATTTTAGTATTGATTCATGTTTAAAAATTTATTATTATGGCTGGTATTAGGCAGCGCGCTTGTTTCTATTTTTAACCAATTTGGAGCAGGCAATGAGACCAGTAAGATTGATTATTCTGAGTTTATTCAAAGCGTTAAGCAAGGCGATGTCTCTAAGGTGACGATTGCTGGTAGCAGTATTTCTGGTGTGGGTGCAGGGGGTGAGCAGTTTTCCACCTATTCACCTGGCGATTTAGGGCTGATTGGTGATTTGTTAGATAATGGGGTTAATATTATTGCTGTGCCGCCTGAAAAAGACGGGTTTTTTAAGCAGTTAATTCTTTCGTTGGCGCCAATTATTTTATTAATTGCCGTTATTCTTTATACTATGAAAGGTGCTGGCGGTGCCATGGGTGGCAAAAATCCGATGAGTTTTGGCAAATCTAAGGCACGTTTAATCACTAAAGATGAAGCCAATGTCACGTTTGATGATGTTGCTGGGGTTGAAGAGGCCAAAGAGGATGTGGCAGAATTGGTCGATTTTTTATCCAATCCAAACAAATTCACCAAAGTGGGTGGCAAAATTCCCAAAGGTGTTTTGTTGGTAGGCCCTCCAGGTACGGGAAAAACCTTATTAGCCAAAGCCATTGCGGGCGAAGCGCAAGTGCCATTTTTCTTTATTTCGGGTTCTGATTTTGTAGAAATGTTTGTGGGCGTTGGTGCCTCACGCGTTCGTGATATGTTTGAGCAGGCTAAGAAAAATGCCCCATGTATTATTTTTATTGATGAAATTGATGCCGTGGGTCGCCAGCGTGGTGCGGGTATGGGTGGTGGTCATGATGAGCGTGAGCAAACATTGAACCAAATGTTGGTTGAAATGGATGGTTTTGAGGGGTCGGAGGGCATTATTGTCATTGCGGCGACTAACCGCCCAGATGTGCTAGATCCTGCGTTATTGCGCCCTGGACGTTTTGACCGCCAAGTGATGGTTGGCTTGCCAGATATTGAAGGTCGTAATGCTATTTTAAAAGTGCATATGCGCAAATTGCCGATTGCTAAAAATGTTAAATCCAGTAGCATTGCCAAAGGTACGCCTGGTTTTTCAGGTGCTGATTTGGCTAATTTATGTAATGAGGCCGCCTTGTTGGCCGCTGGAAAAGACAAAGAATTGGTTGGCATGCACGAATTTGAAAAAGCCAAAGATAAAATTATGATGGGCGCTGAGCGTAAATCTATGGCGATGGATGAATCTGAAAAAGAAATGACGGCGTATCACGAAGCAGGGCATGCTATTGTTGGTCGTTTGGTGCCTGAACATGACCCTGTTTATAAGGTGAGTATTATTCCTAGGGGCAGGGCGTTAGGAGTAACTATGTTTTTGCCAGAAAAAGATACTTATAGTATTTCCAAACGTAAATTAAACTCTCAAATTTCCTCATTATTTGGCGGTCGTCTTGCAGAGGAGTTGATATACGGTGCGGATGCGGTGACTACGGGGGCGAGTAATGATATTGAGCGCGCAACAGAAATTGCACATAAGATGGTTAAGCAATGGGGTATGTCGGACGCACTAGGCCCATTAGCTTATGGTGAAGACGATGGCGAGGTGTTTTTAGGTCGCCAAGTGACTAAGCATAAGCATATTTCAGAAGATACTTTTAAAGTGATTGATGCTGAAATTCGGCATATTATTGATGTGAATTATCAAGTAGCAAAAAAGATTTTGACAGACAATAAAGATATTTTGATTGAGATGACCAAGGCGTTAGTAGAGTTTGAGACTATTGATAAAGCGCAAATTGATGATTTGATGAATAGAAGACCAGTTAGAGAAGCGGCCGTGGTGGTGGATTCTGAAGTGGTATCGACCGAGTTGGGTCGAGGGGGTGAGGTGGCAGAAGCGGCTGATGATGCGAGCAATGATCCGGTCGATGAAAATCCTCAGGTTGCTTGATATAGCGCGATAATGTCGTCTGGTAAGATGCCTTTGATTATGGGGGTGCTGAATGTCACGCCAGATTCTTTTTCTGATGGCGGACAATATGTTGACCCAGAGTTGGCCATAGCCAGTGCTAAGCGCATGGTAATTCAAGGTGCTGATATTATTGATGTTGGTGGTGAATCAACGCGCCCAGGTGCCAAACCTGTTAGCGAGCGGGATGAGATTAATCGGGTGGTACCTGTGATTAAGGCGTTATCCACGCAAATTAGTATGCCTATTTCAATTGATACCTCAAAACCAGCAGTGATGAAATTGGCTGTTAAAGCGGGGGCTAGTATGATTAATGATGTGAACGCATTGCAGGCTAAAGGCGCGCTGGAGATGGCGTATTCACTGGCTGTAGATGTGTGTTTGATGCACAAGCAAGGCATGCCCGAAACTATGCAAACCAAGCCACTATATCAGGATGTTGTGACAGATATTAAACATTTTTTTGAGCAACGAATTGATGCTTGTGTGCAAGTAGGTATTCCTAGGCATAAGATTATTTTAGACCCTGGATTTGGTTTTGGCAAAACCCTTGAGCATAATTTGGAGATACTGCGTCGGTTTGGTGAATTTAAGCAATTTAAGTTAAGATTATTGGCTGGATTGTCCAGAAAATCAATGATTGGTGCCATATTGGATGATAGGCAAGTTGAAAGCAGAGTGGTTGGCAGTGTGGCAGGCGCTATAATAGCCGTTCAACGTGGGGCAAATATGGTGCGAGTGCACGATGTTTTAGAAACTAAAGATGCACTGCGAATAGTGCAAGCAGCAAGTGGAGATACAATTGGCTAATTATTTTGGTACAGATGGCATTCGAGGTGAAGTGGGCGTTGAACCCATTACCGCAGATTTTTTCTTAAAACTGGGTTGGGCAGTTGGCTCAGTTTTGTCAGAACAGGGCAAAGCCAGTGTAGTGATTGGCAAAGATACGCGTATATCAGGTTATTTGTTTGAATCAGCATTGGAGGCGGGGTTTTTGTCCGCTGGTGTGGATGTGGGTTTATTGGGGCCTATGCCGACACCGGCGATTGCCTATTTAACACAAACTTATAATGCCAGTGCTGGAGTGGTGGTCAGTGCTTCGCATAATCAATTTCAAGATAATGGCGTTAAGTTTTTTTCTGCCAAGGGTCTGAAGATGAGCGAGACAGATCAGGCAAATATTGAGAAAAAATTGTCCGAACCAATGATTAGCCTAAGTGCTGAAAAAATTGGCAAAGCCTATCGACATGAACAATCATTTGGGCGATATATTGAATTTTGCAAGGCGACTTTTGATCGTTCGGTTAATTTAAACCAGCTTAGTTTGGTGATTGATTGTGCCAATGGTGCCACGTATCATATTGCTGAGAATGTGTTTTCTGAACTCGGCGCTAGCGTGCACGTTATCAACAACACGCCGGATGGGTTTAATATTAATCAACAGTGTGGCGCTACGGATACCCAACATTTGCAACAAGTTGTGCTTGAAACGGGCGCTGATTTGGGCATTGCCTTTGATGGCGATGGCGATCGTTTAATGATGGTGGATGATAAAGGTGTATTGATTGATGGCGATCAGTTGGTGTGCATTATTGCCAAGGCGTGGAAGGCACAAAATCGATTGACTAATAATATTGTGGTTGGCACCAAAATGACCAATCTGGGCGTACGCCATCAATTGCGTGATTTAAATATTCAATTTATTGAGGCCGATGTGGGCGATCGTTACGTGATGGAAGAGATGCAAAACCACGGTGCTATTTTGGGCGGTGAGGGTTCGGGTCATATCATTTGCTTAGATAAAACCACCTCAGGAGACGGTATTATTGCTGCATTGCAAGTACTGGAGGTGCTGATAAAAAGCCAGGCAAAATTGTCAGAATTGGCTAATGAGATGGTTAAATATCCGCAAGTATTGATTAATGTTCGCACCAAAAATAAAGTCAATCTGGACAATCATCAGCCATTAATAGCCGCGATTAAAGATGCTGAAATGGCGTTAGGCGATGAAGGGCGTGTGTTAATTCGAGCCTCTGGCACCGAGCCACTAATTCGCGTTATGGTAGAGGCTAAAGATGTGGATACTACGCAACAATATGCTGAAAAACTGGCGAATGTATTGCGCTAACGTCTAAATTTACTGCTCAGTGTTTTTTGTTAATTAAGTGTTTTTCAAAGGTTGATACGGTGAGTTGTTTTTGTTTGGGTGTGCCAATTATAGCGCTAGCAGGGTAGTTGGAAACAAGTTCAGTTTTAATATAACCCCTTCTAAGATAAAAAGCGGATAGTGCCTTTCTAGCAGAAACAACTTGTAGAATAATTCTGTCAAGTTTTAATTTATGCTTAATAAAATGCTCACAAAATAATAATAATTGACTCCCAATTTTTTGATTTTGCAGGGTTATTTTAACGGCAAGCGTGCTTATTTCAGCATAATTATCGTGGTTTTTAATTAAAACGCAGCCGGCAATGTCATTGTCTTTTTTCAGATAGAAAAAATAATTTTTATCCTCTTTTAGAAGTTGTTTGATATATTGCTGGTTAATCCGCAACCCTTCAACCAGACCCACTTTATTTGTCCAGCCTCCTGCCTTTCTGTACGAATTATTGATGAGCAATGCTATTTTTTCAATATACTCAGTACCGATAGTGTGTATTTTCAGGGTGTCATTCATTTGCTTAATTGACATCAAAAAATCACCCATAGTTTGGATGGATTTTACCTATTGTTAATTCGGTTATTCATTAATGGCTAACTATCAGGCAGAGTCTCAAATTCTTTTTGTTTTGATTTAAACCATTGTTTCATTTCTTCGGGCGCCTTCATTAGTGTTTGCATTTTGCGCATGGCAGTTAGATGCGCCTCGTCTTGTTGTTGAAACATATCCATCCCATGTTGCTTGCTCATTTCGGCTATTTCTTCAAATGTCTCAGCGCTAAATTCTTGCTCGCAAGCGCCGCCAAGTTGGTTGCAAGTCATTGTTTTCATAAAATTCTCCAAAGGTTTGTTGGTTCAAGTCTTGTACTTTTTGTTTTTTTATGCAGGTGTTTCTAATTCAGTCATTTCATCATTATAACTCTGATCGACTTCCTTAAACAACTCAACAACACCCGTTTCATTCTCGCTAAATAGAAATTCTCTTATAGGTACATACGGTGGTGCTCCATGAGAGCCTTGTTGCATTCTGGAAATATCACTTTTTATCGTTTTAAGTGTTTCTTCGCTAGCAACTCTATGGCCGTTGCTATCAATTGGTAAGGCGTACGAGGAGTCCGCTTCATCTTTGTCAATGCCAAAGGCACGGACCAACATTTCGACAACCTCACTGGCAATTTTCCCTGCCCCAAGTTCTTTCATTTTAATGGCGGCTAAATGTCTAACCATTGTGTTATTGATTGCCGCATTTTCAATAAGTTGATTCACATCTTCTAAAGTAGTAATAACTCGTGCTGCAGTTATATCTGTAATTTGGTATCGATACAAATTCATTATTCTTATATCAAAAGGTTTAATCTCTACTTGTTTTTCACGCATAAGAAGGCGTTTTTCGACTTGATATATGCAGTCTGATTTTAGCCCTTCTACCAATTCCCATTCTCCAAAAATGCCAGTTTTTATCATTACAGCGATTTCATTTAAGCGATCACTTAGAGACAATCTTTCAATATTTTCTCTACCACACAAAATATTACTGTCAAGTGAAGAGTAGAGATTTAATAAACTGAGTGCTTTCAAGTTACACTCTTTTGGAAATCCAGCTCTGGCAGCTCTGTCTAGTAAATGAAAAAGAGCAACAGCCCTAAACCCTTTGTAGTCTACAATACTCTTTACTAGCCCTTTTGAACAATCTTGAGCATGATTAAGCCTTTCAACACAACGTGTTTTGACCAGTGATATATTTGTATCTTTTATAGCAGACTCATAATCGGAAAAATGATTGACCAGTGTTTGATAGTCAGTCAAAAATTTACCTGTCAATATTTTTCTCTTTCCATCAGGGCCAATTTGTTTATCCAATGTGTCTAGTCTTTGATACTCGGGAAAGAGTTCATCTAATTTAGCGCGATTGATAGTATAAATATTGCTTTGATATTTGGCAAATTTTTGGAAATCAGGTTTATCATCGGCGAATACCTTCCTTTTTATATCAGCCATTAACATTTTTTGTGCTATTTTAAAATCAGTAACTGCAATATTCACGTTTTGTTTGGCATTGCATAAAATTATTATTGATTTTCCTAGTTTTGTTGGCATATTTTTCTCCTAGTTTGTAAAATACGAATCATTAAAATAGAAAATAGCGATGATTATTTGTCATGATAAGGTCTTTATATAGATAGGGGCGATTGGCAAAATTTAATCTTTATTTAATTGGTTTTTTTCTTAAACCTATACTTAGTAGGAACAAGGCAGTGTAAAAAATTGCTAAGTGAATGAAAAGTGGTTTTTTGATGATTATTCATATTGATGCAAAGGTCTCTTAAAATACTTATAGTTGAGTGTTAATCCACACACAAGTCATAGATTTATATCTAATGCAGGGGGCTTAATTTTGACAGTGTTTTTGAAAAAATATCAGCATTAAAATGAAAAAATGTGACTTGTGAAGGTTTTGGCGCGTAGTATTATTTGCCATTACAATTTTTTGTATAAGTCTAAAACACTGTCAACCATTTTATCCCTGACAAATATTTGCTGAAATCGCTGTTTGGCATCTATACAATATTGGTTGTAGCGGTCGTTGTCGGAAAATAAGTCAATAAACGCATTGGCAAGTGCTTGTGGCTGTTTGGGGCTAACATTGACACCACTCACGCCATCAAGATTGACCCAGTCCACCCCTGAACCGGCTATTGTAGTGGCAACAACAGGCTTTCCAAAGCTCATGGCCTCCACTTGGACAATCCCGAATGCTTCAGATTTAACAATAGAGGGTAGGCAAAACACATCGCAAGCTTTATAGTAGCTGCCCAAATCAGTTTCATCAATTTTGCCTACTAATTTAACCCTATCTTGCAAGCCATTATCTTTTATCAAGTTTTGCAAATCTTGCTTTAAATAGCCGTCTCCGCCTATTAGTATGACGTAGTCATCGTTCAAATACTGGGCAGATTTGATTAAATATTCAAACCCCTTGTAATAAACCAGCCTGCCCAATGAAAATATAATTTTTTTACCCTGATATTGATGCTTAATTTTAGTGACAAACGCTTCGTCTGCTATTAACTTATTTCTATTAATACCAATAGGAATGTCCACACATTGAGCTTGGAAATTTTGCAAATATGCAGATTCTTGCCGATATTTAGGTGTGGTTGTGATTATTTTGTCCGCTTTTTTGAGTAGCCAATTTTGCAATGGTGCATATAATTTTAAAAGATATTTTTGCTTAATAATATCACTATGCCAATGCAATACAATTTTTTGTTTAGTTGTGTTAACGCAGAATAAGGCCAAAGTGGCCATAGGATCTGGGGCATGAATATGAACAATATCATACTCATTAATTATTTTTCTTAATGTAAAAATCATTTGCGGGGTGATGGCAGTGGCGCAACACATTCGCCAAGTTTTCGTTCGCATTATTTTATAATTTTTTCTAAATTCTTCTTGGTAAAGGTTGTTTTTGTTGGCGCATAATACATCACAAGATACGCCACGCTCATTTAACGTCTCGGTAATGTCATATATCACCGTTTCAATGCCACCTGTATAAGAGTCGTAAAATTTTCCCAATTGTAAAATTTTCAATTTTCTTTCCTATTTATCGTGTTTAAGTTATTGTTAATGGTATTTTAAAATTTATGATTTTTTACAAATTTAACAAACTTGGTTCGCCTTTTAGTTATTTGCTCAGTAGGTTGAAATAAGCAAATATTTTATCATTAATAATATTGTAAACCTCTCGATAAAAATATTTGCTTAATAGGACTTTTAAAATTGGATCATGACAACTTAAGCGACTCTTTTCTGAATATTTCAAGCAAAATATTGTAAAGATTTTGCTTGCGATTATTGAATCTAAATTCATATTCTTTAAGATGATATTTGAACATTTTCTTATTCATTCCTTTAAACTTAACCAGTCTAATTTTAGCATAGCCCCCAAAAAATTCAATGCCGTTAAATATGAATTTACTAGAAGGAAGACTCAACTAGAGTCATTTGCTAGGTTTATGGCCTAATATAGGCATAACCTTTTTCTTGTAAAATCATAATCCTATCAACCCCCGCATTCACTCGCTGAACACCTTTAAGAAGTTTAGGCAGTTTTCCTGTTTTTCTTGCAATTGCTTTTATGGTATTACCGCAAGCACTAAAAGTGATGTTACTTTGCGATAGACTAGTAACCCTTGATGCTTGCTTGCTTTTGCTTGTCATTAAACTAAGCCCAGGGCCATAAGCAACAATTTCAATGGCAACATTATCAAGCCCGTAAATTTTTTGTAAGTTAACAGCATTGTTCAATGCAATTTTTTGAGTCCTTGGATCATCAGTACTTACTTGGATGACTAATTTATGTTGAATATCATTATATTCTGCGGCATAAGTATTGCCAAAAATTAATAACAAAACCATCATTGCACTTATTTTTTTAATTGTTTTCATTTTTTATTTCCTCAAGTTGCCACCTCTTTAAAATTGGTTAAGTTTTATGCGAGATGAATATAAAACCTAACATCTAAATTCAGTTGATGTATCAGTGGCTGGCTAAAATAATTTATCAACAAATGATTTGAACTTTAATATTGATGAGCATTGTACCTAAAAAAAACAATAAGTTGAGAGCTTTGCATAATTCATAATTCCCACCCCTAATTTCAATTTTTACAGTTTTTCAAAAAAAATATTTTCTATTATCCTCATATTCTCTCCAAAAACCAAAAAACTAGCCTTATCTCTTGCTTTATTTCTCTACTTTCACCCTTTTTCTGCTCATTGGACGTAACAAT
>JAJRPY010000133.1 GCA_024280535.1 Gammaproteobacteria bacterium
AAAAATCCACTTTTCATTCACTTGGCAATTTTTTAAACCCTACCTTAGCTCTGCTAGGGTTGGGTTTAAGAAAATCACCAATTAAACAAAAATTGAATTTTGCTAATCATCCCTATTTATGCAAAGGTCTCCTATAATAACCGCTACTTATCGTTTTATTTGGAGTTGTTTATGTTGTGGATAAAAGCCCTTCATGTTATTAGTGTTATTACTTGGTTTGCAGCGTTGTTTTACTTGCCTCGATTGTTTGTATATCACGCTATGAGCGATGACAAAGCCAGTATTGAGCGCTTTAAAATAATGGAGCATAAGTTGTATCGTATTATTATGATGCCGAGTTTTGTTTTGGCAACGGCATTAGGTGCTTGGATGGCAATAGAAGCTTGGGCGGTTTACACCACGCAATATTGGCTATATGTCAAACTGGTGTTAGCCGGACTGTTAATTGCATATCATTTTTATTGCGGGCATTTACTCGCTGCCTTTAAAGCCGATAAAAACACCCATTCACATATTTTTTATCGCTGGTTTAACGAATTTCCTGTGTTGATTTTGGTGGCAATTGTTATTTTGGTGGTGGTTAAGCCTTTTTAAGGTAGTGGTCGGCTAGGGCTTCGTAAACGGCTTGTTGTTGGATTTGTTTGGAGATGGCGTTGGCAATAAAAGCGACAATGAGGCCGGGGATGAGTAAGTGTAGGCTGAGGGTCATTTCAAGAATGATAAAAGTGGCAGTAAGGGGTGCGCGGATGACGGCGCTTAAATAAGAAATCATGGTCATCATCATAATGGTTTGAGTGTCAATTTGTGTGTAGAAGTGGGCGACTTGTGCGCCTAATCCTGCACCAATTGAGATGCTGGGCATAAAAATACCACCGGGGATGGTGGAGACGAATGAAGTGAGGGTGGCAAGGTATTTCATTGCGATAAAATCCCAGCCTAGAGTCTCGTTATCAAGCATTTTTAGTACTTCTGTGTGTCCAGATCCAGCAATTTGACCTTGAGAGGCGTAGTTGAATATTGCAACGATAAATCCTAAAAATAGGGCGCTGATAATAATTTTGGCTTTACTGTGAGTGGTTAATTTTTTGATTAAATATAGAGTGGCTTTGGTAAATAATCCGCCCAAAATAGCGCTGATTAGTATTAAAGGGAGTAGTTGCCAGATTAACATTAAATCAAATGAATGGGCGGATAGGTCGGCTAAATACGGAATGTTGCCATGATAGAAGGTTTCTAGTAAGTACACAAATCCTGCGGTGATGGCAATTAAAATTAATGCCTGTCTTTTTAGGTTTCTGCCAATTTCTTCGTAGGCGAAGAGAAAGCCAGCAATCGGTGCATTGAATGCCACAATCAATCCAGCACTGCCACCAATGGCAATTAGGGCATGGATTAGGAATTTACGATTGAGTTTGATAAAGTGATTGAATCCGTAAAAAATTGAACCACCGATGTGAATACTCGGACCTTCAATGCCAATCGGCGCGCCACCAAGCATGGCCAAAAAGATAAAGGCAATTTTTCCTAAGGCTACTCTAAAGGATAATAATTTTCCGCGAATGGGTTTGTTGCGAGAATCTGTTGCTGCAATTAGTTGCGGAATGCCACTGCCTTGGACAAAATGACAGTAATATTTGGCAAAATAAATAATGGCTAGAAAGGTTAAGGGAGTGATGATAAAGCCTAGGACGGGGTGGGTTACGATGAGGGTTTTAAAGGTGTGCTGTGAAAATTCACTAATCAGCAGAAAAACAGAGATTGTGGCAACTGCTACAACGCTGGCAATTGCTAATAAGATATAAATTTTTAATTCATTGGGTAGGTGGTAAGCAAGGCGTTTCTTCATTATTTAGAATATTTTTTCCAATAAATGTTATGCTTGAGAATCCATCAGTGCCTGTTTTTTTGCAAATAAATTTTGCATATCAATTGACGGTAGGCTGTAGGTGTCAAATTGATAAGGCTGTGTGATACGCTCTAAATCTCCCCGTAGTTTGGCGATGGCAATTGAAATTGCTGATAAAGTTTTCAAATTGTTAATAGTGGTTTCGTCTAATTGGCTATCTGTTATTTGAAATACATAATCTACTTTTAACGAAATAATATAGCCAGGCATTTTTTTACCCTTGTTGTTAATGTCTATTTCTATGCAAACTATAAATTCATTTTTTTCATTGGTATTTTCCAAGATGTCGAAATTTAAATCGACTGCGTAATCAGACATTGAAAAAGAATTTCCAACACTTTGTTTAGGCATAAATGTTTTAATTGATAATGATTTGAGGAAACTGGCGTAGCATTGCAATGGTGAATTTTGTATGTTCATAATTTATGCAGCATATAAAGCATAAAATTCATCATTACTGACAGAGAAAGTTACCTGCTTAATAGAAAATTTTTCTTCTGGCGGGGTAATGATGTGCTTATTTTTCATATTATTAGTTTGTTTCAATTCAAAGTTAATGCCTAGTGCTAATTCTATTTTTGCCAATGTTTTGAAATTGATTAATTTATTAAGATTAAAAAATTGAGAAATGTAACTGGCGGATGTGCCAATTTTATCTGCCAATTGCTTTTGTGTCATGTCTTGATTCTCTAATGCCTGCTCTATTTGAGTTAGGTATTGACCCATTAAATCGTAAGCCTTAGTGTTAATCAAGGCATCTCCTGTAGGATTAAAAATATCGTTAAAAAAATCAATTGTTTCTTGATTGGTGTATTTAGTAGTCATAATCGCTTACCTTTTTTATTAAATTCTTTTCTTTTTGTTGTAATTTCTTTTGTTTCTTGCTTTTGTGTAATTCAGATAATATAATTATTCTTAATTCGCCCTCTTCGTAATCTTTGCAATAAATTCGTGCGTTGTTCAAACTCCTTCCTTTGAATTTAATTGCGGTTATATTTTTAATATTTCCATTATAATTTTCTTTACTGTAAACATCCTTTGGTGGCGTTCCTTGGCATATTATTGAAAAAATACGAACTAATTTTTCCTTACCTTTTTCTTTTAAAAAATCTATAATACTGTCTTTATTTTTCTCATCAATATAAAATGTTACATTGTCACAATGTGTCTAATTTTACCTTATTTCTTTTCATAATTAACCTATAAGTTAATTTTATTGAACAATCCAGTAGAAAGATAGCGGTCGCCTCTGTCGCAAGCGATGGTTACGATGGTGGCGTTGGCTGTTTGTTTGGATAATTCAATAGCAGCAGAGACGGCGCCACCAGTGGAAACGCCAGCAAAAATACCTTCTTGAGTGGCTAAATCTCGCGTGGTTTGCTCGGCAGAAAGTTGCGAGATGTCCATTATTGTATCTACTTTGGTGGCATTGAAAATTTTGGGTAAGTAGGCTTTTGGCCAGCGACGGATGCCGGCAATTTTTGCCCCTTCTTCGGGCTGTACGCCGATGATTTGTAGGGCAGAATTTTTGGCTTTTAAGGTGGTTGAAACACCCATAATTGTACCAGTTGTGCCCATGGCGGAGACAAAGTGGGTGATTTCGCCATGGGTGTCTCGCCAAATTTCTTCGGCAGTTGTGTTGATGTGTGCGCCAGAATTGTCATGGTTAGAAAATTGATCAAGCTGCTTGCCTTTGCCGTCTTTTTCCATGCTATCGGCCAAATCTCTCGCACCTTCCATGCCTAATTTTTCGCTTACTAAAATCAACCTTGCTCCATACGCTGTCATTGCATCACGGCGTTCTTGGGATAGATTGTCAGGCATAATTAACACCATCTTATAGCCTTTAATCGCCGCCACCATTGCCAAAGCAATCCCCGTATTGCCGCTAGTTGCTTCAATCAGTGTATCACCTGCACTAATTTCACGGCGCATCTCGGCTTGATTAATCATATTAAATGCTGCTCGGTCTTTGACTGAACCAGCAGGATTGTTACCCTCAAGTTTAAGCAAAATTACATTGCTAGGATTTGGATTTAGGCGTTGTAGTTTAACTAAGGGTGTGTTGCCGATGGTTTGCTCTATGGTTCGGTACTGCATAATTTTTGAATGCCAGATATTAAAAAATTAAAACTTGTAGATTTGTTACTACCGTTTAATTTTAGATGGTGTGATATTGCTCTTGATCCTGATATTTGGCAATAATTTTTTGCTATTCTTTGCAACTCTTTTTTAGCATTTGGCAAGGTATCAGGCGTGCGATATTTCTCTTTATTTTGTTGTTTGGATAATTTTTTGATATTCAATCCTGTTTCAATCGCCAATAAATCACCCAAATAAAAACTTTCCAATTCTCGACAAGCAATTCTTACTAGTGAGACATCTTGCTTGCCACTAAACTCCACCTTTTCTAAGAGTTCCTTTTTTATTGTTATGCAATCTCCAGAATCTTGATCGCGAATAATTAAAAATTTAGTATTTGGAAGTTGCCAATTTTTTAACTTAAGTTTAATTTGTTTTTCTAAATCTTGCTTACCGTCAAAAGCTATTATGTGATGCAAATTATAGTTTGCTGGTAGAATTTTTGGTATTATAATTTGTAGCATTTCTTTTGCTGATCTTTCTTCTGTAAAACAAACTAAATTCATCATTTGCTTATTCTTTCAAAAAAATCCTGCTTCCATAAGTACCCCATTTTATCTCCAGCATCCATATATTTTTTAATTTGTATATCTTCTGAGGCTCTTTTGATAGTTGTATATCCTTGCTCTTTAACCAATAAAAATACTTCATCAGCCTCAATAGCATTTAAAAAATCAGGAGAGTGTGTTGAGACAAAAACTTGCTCACCCCTATTCGCATAAGTTCTAAATTCTTCTGCTAATTCTTCCAGTAAATGTGGATAAAGTTGGTTTTCAGGCTCTTCAACACACAACAACGGATAAGGCTTTGGATCATAAAGTAATACTAAATAAGCCAAAATTTTAATTGTGCCATCTGAAACATAACGCACTAAAAAAGGTTCATCAAATGATTCATCTTGAATTTTTAATAAAGTTTGCCCTGTCTCTATCGTTTTTGCCTCCACTCTAGAGATGCCAGGAATCCTTTTTTTTAATGTAGTGGTGATTTGTTCCAAAATTTGCGGGTTGTTTTGATGTAGATAATCAATCACCAAAGATAAATTTTCACCTTCCCTAGATAAATGGTCTGCAAATCCAGATAATTGTTCATTTCTAATTTGACTAACATGAATATCCGAAACATGCCAGTCTTCAATCAAACGACTTAATGCGACAACTGCTGGAAATTTCTCAAATTGAGCCAAGCCTTTGATAGCTAAAATATCATTAGATTTCAAGGTTTGTTGTTCTTTTTTTAAATCCCCAACTTCAATAGAATTTATCATCTGTTCATTAACAACTGCCTCGCCTTTGCCATTAGTAAAATCTAAAAAATGCCAAGGCGCTCCACCGCTACCACGACGATATTTTAAAATTTCCCTATCAATAAATGCTTTGCCATTTTCTTGAGATATACTTAAAAAATAAGTAATAACTGGGTTATCTGTGCTGGTGTTTTTTGCTCTAAATTTTATTTCAAATTCAATATTTCCATGGCAGCCGCGACTAATAACTTCAGCAAAACCACGACTACCGCCTTGCTTAATTAAGGCGGTATTAACATTAGTAGTTAGCGCCTCTTTTAAGAATC
>JAJRPY010000134.1 GCA_024280535.1 Gammaproteobacteria bacterium
GGCCAACTCTGAACGAACTCGAGTAGGTATTATCATTGAAACTGGCGAGGCGCGAGAAGTGCATCATTTCTGCTTATTAACTGGCTTTGGCGCGGATGCCATTAATCCATATCTCGCCTTCGAAGCACTATGGCAAGCGCGTCGTGATAAAATGATTAGCATTGAAAGTGACGAGGCTATTATTGATGCCTACCGCAAAGGCGTTGCCAAAGGTATGCTCAAAGTGATGGCAAAAATGGGCATCTCAACGCTAGAATCTTACAAAGGCGCGCAAATTTTTGAAGCTGTAGGTCTAGCACCAGAAGTAATGAATAAATGTTTCTTTGAAACTGCCTCAAGAATTGACGGCGTTAATTTTGCCATTCTTCAAGCCGAAGCAGAAAAACGCCATCACCATGCCTATACCACCGACACCCTAGATAATTTGGGTCAATATCATTGGCGTAGTGGCGGTGAAACCCACATGTGGAACCCACAAACCATCTCTAATTTGCAATTAGCCGCCAGAAACAATGATGAGGCTGCCTATTGGGCATTCTCAAAACATGCCAATGAAGAAGGCACGCGCCAATCAACCTTACGCGGGCTAATGTCCTTTAAATTAGGCTCACCTATTGCCATTGATGAGGTTGAAGAGGCTCAAGAAATTGTCAAACGTTTTGCCACAGGTGCTATGAGTTTTGGCTCCATTTCTGCCGAATCTCACGAGTCTTTGGCCATTGCCATGAACCGTCTTGGGGGCAAATCAAACACTGGCGAGGGTGGCGAAGATGCCAAGCGCTGGACAGCAGATGCCAATGGCGATTCACGCCGAAGTGCCATCAAACAAGTGGCCTCAGGTCGGTTTGGCGTCACCATCGATTATCTTAATAATGCGGATGAAATTCAAATTAAAGTCTCCCAAGGTGCCAAACCTGGTGAAGGCGGCGAGTTGCCGGGCGCTAAAGTCGATGAAGGCATTGCCGCTATTCGCCATTCCACTCCGGGGGTTGGCTTGATTTCTCCTCCGCCACATCATGATATTTATTCCATTGAAGATTTATCACAACTCATCTTTGACCTCAAGCGTGCCAATCCAGCCGCACGAATTAGTGTTAAATTAGTTGCAGAAGTGGGTGTAGGCACAATTGCTGCTGGCGTCACCAAGGCCAAATCAGACCATATTGTCATTGCCGGCCATGATGGTGGTACTGGCGCCTCACCCCTTACCTCAATCAAACATGCCGGTTTACCTTGGGAATTAGGCTTGGCTGAAACGCACCAAACCCTAGTTATGAACAATTTACGCTCACGGGTCGTGATTCAAACTGACGGTCAATTAAAAACCGGAAGAGATGTGGCTATCGGCATACTATTAGGCGCCGAAGAATTTGGCTTTTCAACTGCCCCACTAATCACCCTAGGCTGTATTATGATGCGCAAATGCCATCTTAACACCTGCCCCGTTGGCATTGCTACGCAAGATACAGAATTACGCAAAAAATTCACCGGCAAACCTGAGCACGTGGTCAATTATCTATTTATGGTGGCCAAAGAATTACGCCTGATTATGGCTGAATTAGGCTTTAAAACAGTCAATGAAATGATTGGTCGTGTTGATAAGCTAGAAATGAATAAGGCAATTGAGCATTGGAAACAAGACACCATCAACCTAGATGCCCTACTAACCCCTGCACAAAAATTGCACAAAAATACAGGCACTTACCAAACCAAGCAACAAGACCATCAATTGGAACAACAATTGGACAATACCTTATTTGCCCAATCTAGCGCCGCTGTTAATCACGGTACAAGCGTGCGTCTTGAATCAAACATTACTAATGTTGATCGTGCTGTTGGTGCTATGCTTTCCTCGCACCTTGTTAAGGCTCGCGGTGGTAATACCTTAAATGACGACACCATTCATATCAAATTTACAGGCTCTGCTGGTCAATCATTCGGTGCGTTTACTGCCAAAGGCATCACCTTAGAAGTCGAAGGCGATGCCAATGATTTTGTTGGCAAAGGGCTATCAGGCGGCAAAATTATTATTTACCCACCAAAAAATTCAACTTTCAATGCAGCAGATGAAATCATCGCCGGCAATGTCTGCGGTTATGGCGCCACAGGCGGCGAAATATATCTTTCAGGCTGTGTTTCTGAGCGTTTCTGTGTGCGTAATTCAGGCGTTATCGCTGTGGTTGAAGGCGTAGGCGACCATGGCTGTGAATATATGACTGGCGGTCGTGTTATTATCCTTGGCGACACCGGCAAGAATTTTGGCGCAGGCATGAGCGGTGGCATTGCTTATATTTACAATCCAACTGGGCACTTCAAAGAGATGATTAACCCCGCCATGATTGATCTTGACCCTATGGATGATGAATCTCAAGCAGAACTCCAACACTATCTCAACAATCACGCAACCTATACGGATTCTAGCATTGCCAAATATATTTTAGACAATTGGCATGCGCAAATAAAACACTTTACCAAAGTCATGCCAAAAGACCTCAAACGGGTTTTGGCAGAAAATGCTAAAAAATAATCTTAAAAAAAAGGTTGCCATTGGCAACCTTTTTTTAACACAAGAAGAAAAACTTAGATAGGCGTCGCATCAACAATATCAGCCATCGAATCAATTGCTGCATCAGCACTATTACCCACGACAGGAACTACCGAAATAATAGCACCAACAACACGTGCCGGCACGGTAACAATTTTGGTCAAAAAACAACCTGATAATAATAAAGTGGCTAATGATAAAGTGATTATTTTAAGCATAATGATTGTCGTTCTAAAATGGTAAAGTTATAATTATACTGGTTTTTTTCATCAGGTTGATGAGACTTTCTAGAAATTTCAACAAAATCTGCGCGCTTAAACGCTGGAAAATACGCATCACCCGTAAATTCGCCTTCAACTTGAGTGATGTAGAGTCTGTCAACACGCACTTCATCCTTAAACAAATCAGGCTTGTCTGGCAAGCTAGGATTTAAAAATTGCTCATAAATAGACACGCCACCAATAATAAAAACCTCATCTTCATTTTTACAAGCATCCAATGCTGACTGTATATTGCCAAAAGTCTCACGATTTTTAGAAGTGTGCGAAGTACGCGATAATATAATATTTCTTCTATTTGGCAAAGGTTTGCCAATTGAATCATAAGTTTTACGCCCCATTAACACCGTCTTACCCATGGTAGTTTTTTTAAAATATTGTAAATCAGCTGGCAAATGCCACGGCAGGGCATTGCCCTTGCCAATAAGCTGGTTCTTGTCCATAGCCACGATAATTGATAAACGCATAACAAACCTAAATAACGTAAAATGCTGCTATTTTACAAATATTTTTTCCAATTATGTCATTCATTCTTGCTTCATCGTCCTCTTTTAGAAAAGCCCTGCTGAATAAATTAGGCATCCCCTTTGAGACAGTCTCACCCAAAATTGACGAATCCCAGCATCCTCACGAAAGCCCCGAACAATTAGTCTTTAGATTAGCCCAAGAAAAAGCCTTTGAAGTGGCAAAA
>JAJRPY010000135.1 GCA_024280535.1 Gammaproteobacteria bacterium
CCCATTGAGCAAAAATTGAATTTTGCTAATCATCCCTATTTATGCAAAGGTCTCTATGAGCATTCAAACCATTAAAACTGGCAACATAAATTAGAGTTGGCGTGCTTTGCGCCAAAGTATTTCCCCATATTTTGATTTGAATTTTATATTAGTGTAGTTAGATGAATTTTTTGATAAAAATTAAATCCATCGTCTTAGAGGATTTTTATTCATAAAACAGGCATAATAATCCATTTTAAAAAACCAAAAAGACGCGTGTTATGTCACAAATTAAGATTTATGGATTAAAAGACAATCTTGACAAGATTAAGCCAATCTTGTCAGAAACGATACATTCGGTAATCGTTGACATTTTGTCATTTCCAAAAGATAAAAAAATATCATAGATTTATTGCATTAGATAAAGAAGATATACTGTTTCCAGAGGATAAAAGTCATCAATATATTATTATAGAAATCCTGATGATGGCGGGTAGGAAAACTGAGGCAAAAAAGAATTTGATTAAAGCTTTATTTCAAACCATTAATCAAGAATTGGGTATATCGGTCAGTGATATAGAGATTTGTATTATTGAAAGCGAGCCGTCAAATTGGGGGTTTAGAGGTATGACGGGGGATGAAATACAGTTAAATTATCAATTAGGTGTATGATAATTGGATGGTTTATTGTGATATTCAAGTTTGTCGTTTAAAATGTGCATCAATGTAGTATTTTTTTGTAGGCAGGGTGCTCAATAATCGTCAATTTTTGATGGATTTTAGTGCAATGATTAAAATCAAAAAAGGTAAATATGAAAATAAATAGTTACTTATGAATGTTTGTGAATCAATTAAGGCTCTGAATCCTTATCAAGGGGGCAAGCCGATTAGCGAATTGCAACGAGAGTTGGGGCTGGATCGGGTGGTGAAATTGGCCAGTAATGAAAATCCGCTGGGTATTGGGCAACAGACAGTGAAGGCTATGCAACGGGCGATTGGCGAGGTTGATCGCTATCCTGATGGTAGTGGTTTTGAGCTCAAACAGGCGATTGCCCGTCATCTTGATGTATCGGTCGATATCATTACGCTGGGCAATGGGTCAAACGATGTGTTGGAGTTGATTGCTAGGGCGTGTGTTTGCCAGAGTGTGGATGAGGTGATATTTTCTGAATATGCATTTGTGGTGTATCCATTGGTAACACAGGCTTTGGGTGCTCAAGCAGTGGTGACAAAATCTATTGACTTTGGTCATGATTTAGAGGCAATGTTGCTGGCTATTACTGACAATAGCAAACTTATTTTTATTGCTAATCCGAATAATCCAACTGGCACTTTGTTAAAAGATGAGGCAGTATATGCCTTTTTGTCTCGTGTGCCAAATTCGGTTACGGTGGTTTTAGATCAAGCCTATTTTGAGTATTTGGATAAACCAGATGTGGCAATTGGTTGGCTGGCAGAATTTGAAAATTTGATTATTACACGCACTTTTTCAAAGGCTTATGGCTTGGCTGGATTGAGGGTGGGTTATGCACTGTCCAGTGGCAAAATTGCAGATTACATTAATCGTATTCGCCAGCCATTTAATGTCAATCATATCGCTCAAGTGGCGGCTGTAAGCGCCTTGGGCGATCAATCACATTTACTGCGTTCGGTGCTGGCTAATAAAAATGGATTAAAGCAATTGGCTGCTGGTTTTGATCAATTGGGTTTGAGTTATATTCCTTCTTCGGCCAATTTTATTGCAGTTAAAGTGGCAGATTCAGCGTGGATTTATACACAATTATTGGCACTGGGTTTTATTGTGCGCCCAGTGGAAATGGACAATTATTTAAGAGTGTCTATTGGTACTGCTAGAGAAATTTCAGATTTTTTAGAGGCGTTAAAGTCAATCTTATGATGAATAAAATTTGTATTATTGGTGTGGGGTTAATTGGCGGTTCTTTTGCCGCTGGGTTAAAAAAATTTAAGCAAGTAAATCAGATTATTGGCTTTGGCAGAAGGGCGTCTAGTTTAATTAAGGCGCAAGAATTAGGGGTGATTGATGAGTATTCTTTAGAAATTGCTGAGGCACTAAAAGGGGTGGATTTAGTGTTACTTGCCACGCCTGTTAATAGCGTTAAGGCGATATTAGAATTAATTAAACCGCATATTACCGAGCGTATGATTATTACCGATGTGGGCAGCACCAAGGTCAGCGTGATTGAGATTGCCAAACAAGTATTTGGGCAAATGCCAGAAAATTTTATCCCAGCACACCCCATTGCGGGCAAAGAACAAAGTGGGGTTGAGGCAGCACAGGCTGATTTGTTTAATCATAAGCGCCTGATTATGACACCTGAAAAGAATGCCAACAGTCGCTCGATTGATGCAGTTCGTGCTTTATGGCAAGGTGTAGGGGCAAAAGTAGAGATTATGGATGCGGATAAGCACGATGATTTATTGGCAATGACTTCTCATTTGCCACATATGCTGGCCTTTTCTTTGATAGATTATTTAATGAGTAGCAACCCTGATGCTTGTCGTTATGCGGCTGGTGGATTTAAAGATTTTTCACGCATTGCCTCGAGTGATGCGGTTATGTGGCGAGATATTTGCATTAACAATCCAGAAAAAATCGTTAAGCACATTGAGGGCTACCAGCAAAGTTTAAGCAATCTAGCCAATTTAATTAAACACAATCAACCAGAAGCATTGGAGAAGTTATTTTCTGATGCGAAGTCTGCAAGAGACAGCTGGTTAAACAGTCAATCATAATATGAGTAAGTTTATTGCAAAACCAGTAACAACATTGTCAGGTGAATTAAAAGTCCCTGGCGACAAGTCTATCTCCCATCGCTCGATTATGCTGGGCTCGTTAAGTCGTGGCATTACCAAAGTCAGCGGGTTTTTAGAAGGGGAAGATGCCTTGTCAACGCTCAAAGCCTTTCAAGCCATGGGCGTTAAAATTGAACGTGATGGCAATAATGTGACTATTTACGGGGTTGGTGTTAACGGATTGAAAGCACCAAAACATCCGTTAGATTTAGGTAATTCGGGTACTTCGGTTAGGTTAATGTTAGGTATTCTTGCTGCACAGGCATTTGATTGCGAGTTGGCGGGTGATAAATCTTTGTCAAAACGCCCTATGGGTCGGGTGATTGATCCGTTGACAAAAATGGGTGCGCGGATTGAGAGTAATAACGGCAAGTTGCCATTAAAAATTATAGGTGGGCAATCATTAACTGCCATTCATTACGATTTACCTGTGGCATCTGCACAAGTTAAGTCGTGTATTTTGTTGGCAGGTTTGTACGCTCAAGGCGATACTTGTGTCACTGAACCAGCACCGACTCGAGACCATACAGAGCGTATGTTAAAAGGGCTGGATTATGAGGTACATGTCGATGATAATCAAATATGTTTAACAGGTGGTGGCAAGTTAGAAGCCACTAAAATCCAAGTACCTAGTGATATCTCTTCAGCAGCCTTTTTTATGGTGGCTGCGTGTATCGCGCCACAGGCTGATATTACTTTATTAGGCGTTAATGTCAACCCGACCAGAACAGGTGTGATTGATATTTTAAAATTAATGGGTGCTAGGCTAGAGTGTTTAAATCAACGTGAAATTGGCGGAGAGTTATTGGCTGATATTCGTATTCAGTCGTCCGAGCTTAGCGGTATTCATATACCAGAATCGTTGGTGCCACTGGCTATTGATGAATTTCCAGCGGTGTTTATTGCGGCCAGTTGTGCCCAAGGTGAAACCATGCTAACGGGTGCCAAAGAATTGAGAGTAAAGGAATCGGATCGTATTCAGGTGATGGCAGATGGCTTGAGTATGTTGGGTATTGAAAACGAAGTGTTAGATGAGGGTATAAAAATCCAAGGTGGGCAATTTAAAAAGCCAACAGCAGTGATTGAATCTCATCATGACCATCGAATTTCAATGTCATTTGCGGTGGCGTCGCTAAGATGTGATTATCCGATTGAGATTAATGGGGTTGATAATGTAAAAACCTCTTTTCCAAATTTTGTAGCGCTTGCTAATTTAATAGGACTCAATATTGTTGAAGTTTAGACAATCACCAAATCATAAAAAAGACGCTCAATGAGCGTCTTTTTTATTAATAAATCGTTGCCTAAGAATGATTGTAAAAATATCACTTGTTTAATCATTCCTAACTGCATACGCTAAAAAAACTCAGTGCCTAGTAACCGCCTTTGCGCCTAGTTTCTGGAAGACCAGCCACTTTACCTGCTTGTTTAGCAGGGCCTTTAGGGAATAAAGCGTATAATTCTTTTGTGCCTAATTTACCATCCCAGTCGGCTTTTAGGCCTTTGACCATATTGCGTTCGTTAGGTTGGTTGGCGTTGTTGTTGATGTATTCATCACGCAGGAAGTTGATTAATTTAAAACTATCAGCGGTTAGCTCAATACCTTCTTCTGTGGCAATTTCTTGAGCAATATCCTCATTCCAATCTGTTAAGTTGACTAAGTAACCGTGCTCATCTCTATCTAAATCTGCTAATGCCATTTGCATTTCCTCCAATATGAAAAATTATATTATAAAAGAAGTTATTATATAATATAGACCTTTGTATAAATATGAATAATCATAAAAATACCCGCTTTTATTCAGTTGGAAATGCTTTGAAAATACGATTAGCCCTGCTAGGAGTGTATTTTTTAAAATTCAACCAAATAAACTTGGTCGTTTTTAAGTGTTTTTATTAATACAAAGAACCCGTAACTTTCTTTTATTTTTTTACAAAGGTATTCAATTATGACACTTGAAAACGCTGCACCATTTTTTGCCTGGGATGTTTCTGCTTACTTGGCACTTTTTTTAATCACGACTTTTATGATTGTCATTTTGGATCGTTTGTTTTTTGATAAAACCAATGCCCCATCCAATCCAGCACCTGATGATAAAACGGGCTTGGTTAAGTTTGTTTATTTTATTTTATTTTTACGAATTAATAAAAATGAAAAATATTTAAATCGCCCAAAGGTGGTGCAATGGTCGGCGGAGTTTTTCCCGGTGGTGTTGTTGGTATTTTTTGTGCGTGGTGTTATGTTGGAGCCTTTTAAAATTCCTTCAAATTCGATGATGCCAACTTTTTTAACGGGTGACTTTATTGTGGTGTCTAAAATGAGTTACGGTATTAATCTGCCTATTTTAAATAAAAAAATCATTGAATTTAATCAGCCTGAAAGAGGGGATGTGGTTGTGTTTAGGTACCCTAATTATGAAAGGAGTACCAAATTAAAGGGTGCTGATTTTATTAAACGCGTTATTGGTGTTCCAGGGGACGAAATTATTTACCACGAGGATCAGTTGCGTATTAATGGCGTGAAGATTGCTTATGAAGATTTTAAGAATTATCAAGGGGTTGAATCAGGCGCTGGCATGACTGGATTTAGGCATCAGCGAGAGCTTTTGGATGGCAACCCGCATGATATTATTCTTGATCCAAAACAAGCCTCAAGAAGCATTAATAAAGTCATCGTACCAGCAGGGCATTTTTTGGTTATGGGTGACAATCGTTCCCGTAGTAGTGATTCGCGTTTTTGGGGATTTGTGCCAGAAAGTTATATTCTAGGCAAGGCGGTTGGCATTTGGATGCATTATGATGATTCGTTTAAATTTGGGCGAATTGGCAGTATTGACTAGCGACACAAGGCAGGCTAACTTGAATTAATCAATATGCTTTAAAATATTGCTGAGTTCATCCGCAGATTTGTAATGAATGATAATCTTGCCTTTATTGCCTGCTGCTTTAATTTCAGTTTTGGTGTTTAGTGTTTTTGACAGTGCGCTCATTAATTCACAAAGATGAGGCTCAATTTTGGTTGGGATTTTGGATTTTGGATTTAATGTGCGCTTGACCAACTCTTCTGTTTGGCGCACAGATAAAGATTTGGCAGCCACTTGATGTGCAACTAGGCTTTGGCTTTCTGCATTTAATGGAAGTAGTGCGCGAGCATGACCCATCTCAATCTTACCTTTGCTGAGCAGCTCTTTAGTCTCATCACCTAGTTGTAGTAGGCGAATAAAATTGGTCACACTGGATCTTGATCTGCCGACAACGCTTGAAATTTCCTCATGCGTCATTTTAAAATCTTCGATGAGTTGTTGTAAGGCTTTGGCCTCTTCTAGGGGGGTTAGCGCCTCACGTTGAATATTTTCGATTAAGCCAATGGCTAGGGCAACTTGATCATTAATTTCACGAACAATCACAGGCACTTCGTTAAAGCCGGCAATTTGCGCGGCATGCCAGCGACGCTCACCGGCAATGATTTCATATTTATCGTGGGTGACTTTTCTAACCACTAGTGGCTGAATAACGCCTTGGGAGGTAATTGAGGCGGCAAGTTCGTTTAATGTTTCCGGATCAATGTCGTCTCTGGGTTGGAATTTGCCGCGTTGAAGATTGTTCACGCTCAGCATCATCATGGTGTGATCAGATTCTTTGGTGCTATTATTGACTTGACCTAATAAAATGTCCAGACCGCGACCTAATTTTGAAATTTTTGCCATAATAATTTAATTAATTGATGTTTTTCTAAGCACTTCGCTGGCTAAGGAAATATAAGAAATTGCCCCCTTGGAGGATCTGGCGTAACTAAGGGCATCTTGACCAAAACTAGGCGCCTCTGCTAATTTTACATTTCTAGGGACGATGGTTTTGAAAACTTTGTGGGAGAAATATTGTTGTAATTGCAAAGAAACCTCGTTAGAAAGGTTGTTGCGCGTGTCGTACATGGTTCTCACTAAGCCGGTAATTTCCAAATTTGGGTTGGTGGTCGTTTTGATTTTATCAATGGTTTGCATTAGTGCGGTTAGGCCTTCTAGTGCATAATATTCACATTGCATGGGGATGATGATGCCATCAGAGGCAGTAAAGGCGTTAATGGTTAGCATATTTAGCGAAGGCGGGCAATCAATAATAACATAGTCGTAATTGCTGGCGACTGAGTGAATGGCTTTTTTGAGTTTGAACTCAGAATTGTCTTCGCGTAGCAGTGCCACTTCTGCTGCAATTAAATCGGTATTGGAGCCCAGTACATCAATGCCAGATTCGTCCACATAGATGATGGCTTTATGAATATCACACTCGTCTAATAGCAACTCACAAATTGAGTTTTCAAGTGTGTGCTTATCAACTCCGCAACCCATTGTGGCGTTGCCTTGTGGATCAATATCAATCAGCAAAACACGCTTTTTAATTGCCCGTAAGGCAGCGCTTAAATTAACAGCAGTGGTGGTTTTACCCACTCCACCTTTTTGGTTGGCAATTGCCAGCGTCGTTGCCATTAATTATTTGCCTAAAACAGTTAATGCTTTAAGTAGATTAGTGGCCTCGTGGACAAAATAATCTTTTTTCAGTCGTTCAATGATTTTTTTATTTAAAGAGACCTGATTTTTTTTCTGTGAATCTATGATTTCCTCTTTGGACATATTATCTGGGGTTTCTTGCTTCAGGTGTCCGTCCAAATCATTTTCTGTAATATTGATAAGTGACTTTTCTTCTTCATTTTCAAGACTGATGTTTTTTAGTTCAATATCTGGCACAATGCCTTTTGCTTGAATTGAGCGACCATTTGGCGTGTAGTAGCGGGCAGTGGTCACTTTTAAGCCGTAGCCTTTGTCTAGTGTAATAATGGTTTGCACCGAGCCTTTGCCGAACGAGGTGCTACCCATGACAATAGCGCGTTTGTGATCTTGCAAAGCGCCGGCAACAATTTCAGAAGCGGAGGCTGAGCCATTGTTGATTAATACTACCATAGGTGCATCGTGCAAAATATCACCACGTTGCGTTTTGAATTTAAGGTTTGAGCTTGGAATTTTGCCTTCGGTATAAACTACTAGACCCTCTTTATCAATGAATAAATTAGACAAATCGACCGCACTATTAAGCAGACCGCCTGGGTTGTTGCGCAAGTCTAAAATTAAAGATTTTAAAGGGGCAGTGTTGGTTTTAACCAATTGAGCGATTGTGTCTTTTAATAATTTAGCCGTTGGACCTTGGAAACTAGAAACCCGCACATAGCCAATATCTTTTTCTAGTAAGTAGCCTTTAACAGTAATAATGGTGATAACTTCACGGGTTATATCGACTGTAAAAGGTTTTTGATTGTTACGCAAGATGGTGATTTGTATTTTGGTGCCAGGTTTGCCGCGCATAAGATCTACGCCATCTGCCAGGCTCATATCATGTACAGGCTTTTCGCCGATTTTTATAATTAAATCACCCGCCTGAATGCCTGCTTTGTAGGCAGGTGTATCATCAATGGGAGAAATAACTTGTATGGCATCATTTTTTTTACCCACAACAATACCAAGACCGCCAAATTTGCCAGAAACACCTTCCATCAGATGTTCTTGCTCCTTAGGTTCTAAATAGGCAGAGTGTGGATCAAGCCCACTAACCATGCCTTTGATGGCGTTATTGAACAGTTTTTTGTTATCAATATCGTCCACATACAATTGTTTGATGCTTTTAAAAATAGTCGCAAATTCTTTAATATCTTGGAAGAATGTTATTAAAGATTGTTCTTCCGTACTTGTTGCCGCATTGGTTTTTGCGTTAGTCTGAAAAGAGAGTCCGAGGGTTGCGGTAAAAGCTGCTAAAAGCAGAGATTTTTTTAAAAAATTGAATAAAATCATAATATAGTTATTTGCTTATACGAAGTTTAAATATAATACTGTGAAAAGCCAAAAGTATTAATGTAAATTTTACTTGGTTTTGATTTTATTAATTGGAGAAAAAAATGAAAAGTTTACATTTATTAATATTGGCTTTTATTATGTCCTTGTCAAGTGCTAATTATGCAGCTGACAATACGGCCAAAAATATAGCTAAAAACACAACCAACAACACAACTGACAACACTCAAAAAGTTGATGAAATCACAGTGACAGTGGCAATAGCGCCAGAGGCCGAACCGCTAGGGCCAGTACAAACCATTCAATCAGCGATTGTTACACTTAATCAATTAACCGCAATGAACGACCATTTGCCACACCTTATGGGCAGATTAATTGAAACGGAAATTGCCCCATTATTTGATTTTGATCACATAGCCGGCGAAATTATGCTGGTTGGTAATTTAGGATTGGGCATGGAAGAGCGGATATATTTTGTCACTAGGATTAAACAAAACATCATTAATTCGCTATTATCAAAACTAACACAAACCCGCTCAACTTCATTTGAATTTGTATCAGCTCAACCGATGATAGGCGGCTCAATTTCAGTCAGACTCAAGGTAAATGGCTATTACGCATACGGAATGTTTTTGGATTTAATCTTCCATCAAGCATCTGATCAGAGTTGGAAAATTGCAGATATTGTTTTAAATAACGACAGTTTGATTAATTACTATCAAAAAATGGTGTTAATTAAATTAAGAAGATATGGCTTGTATGGCATGCTTGGCAGATTGTAATCCCCGTTCAAATAATACGA
>JAJRPY010000136.1 GCA_024280535.1 Gammaproteobacteria bacterium
AAATCACACAATGTATCGCCTGTAGTCACGTCTTTGAGTCCGATTGCAGCAGCAATATCACCCGCGCGAACCTCTTTAATTTCTTCACGCTCGTTTGAGTGCATTTGCACCATACGACCAATGCGCTCTTTTTTGCCTTTGGAAGAGTTATAAACAAAATCACCCGCCTTAAGCACCCCTGAATAGACGCGGAAGAATGTTAATGTGCCTACAAACGGGTCGGTTGCAATTTTGAACGCTAAAGCAGCAAACGGCTCATCATCAGCAGCAGGACGCGGGGCTTTGGTTTCCTCTTTATCATCCAGAATGCCTTCAATAGGATCTACTTCAACTGGGGAAGGCATATACATAATAATCGCATCTAGTGCAGCTTGTACGCCTTTATTTTTAAAGGCTGAACCACAAAACATAGGAATAATTTCACTGTTAATGGTTTGATGGCGAATACCCTCTTTGATTTCATCATTAGTCAACTCAACACCTTCAAGATATTTTTCCATTAACTCATCATTCGCCTCTGCGGCTGCCTCAACCATTGCCTCGCGTTTTTCTTCGGCCAGTGCTAGTAAATCGGCAGGAACATCGGTGGTTTCGTAAGTGGCGCCTTGGTCTTCTTCATTCCAGAAAATAGCCTTCATGGTGATTAAATCAACCACGCCTTTAAAATCTTCTTCTGCACCAATGGCAATTTGCATAGGCACCGGGTTACCACCTAAACGCGTTTTGATTTGCTCACAAACCCGCAAAAAATCTGCACCAGCACGATCCATTTTATTCACAAAACCAATTCTAGGAACATTGTACTTATTGGCTTGACGCCAAACCGTTTCTGACTGAGGCTCCACACCACCTACTGCACAAAATAAAGCTAAGGCACCATCTAATACTTTAAGAGAACGCTCTACTTCAATCGTAAAATCCACGTGTCCCGGGGTATCAATAATGTTAATGCGATGCTCTTCGAACTGATTGTCCATGCCTTTCCACATACAAGTGGTGGCAGCGGAAGTGATGGTAATGCCCCGCTCTTGCTCTTGTTCCATCCAATCCATGGTGGCACCACCATCATGTACTTCACCAATTTTGTGAGTACGACCCGTATATAACAATACACGTTCGGTAGTAGTGGTCTTGCCAGCATCAATGTGTGCCATGACGCCAATATTGCGGTAGCGACTAAGTGGGTGGTTTCTTGCCATTTTTCTAAATCCTTAACGTTAAATATTTGATTACCAACGGAAGTGCGCAAATGCTTTATTTGCTTCTGCCATTCTGTGGGTGTCTTCTTTTTTCTTAAAGGCGGTGCCACGATTTTGAATTGCGTCTAGCACTTCGCCTGCCAATCTTAATTTCATACCTTTTTCACCGCGCTTACGTGATGCTTCAATAATCCAACGCATGGCTAACGCAATTTTACGTTCAGCTCTGACTTCAATTGGAACTTGATAAGTAGAACCACCCACACGACGAGATTTAATCTCAACCATCGGACCGATATTATCTAGTGCTTGTTTGAATACTTCAATGGGTTCAGCATTACCTTTGGCTTCAATGGTATCTAACGCATCATAAACGATCTTCTCGGCAACTGATTTTTTTCCATCTAACATTAAGATGTTTACAAACTTGGCCAATACTAAATCACCAAACTTTGGGTCTGGTAGGATTTCTCTTTTAGGGGCGGATCTTCTTCTCATAGTGCTTCTCTTATTATATTGTTGTTATTTCTTAGGCTTCTTGGTGCCGTACTTAGAACGACCTTGCATTCTGCCATCAACACCGACGGTATCAAGTGCACCTCGAACTGTGTGGTAGCGAACACCTGGTAAATCTTTCACACGACCGCCACGAATAAGAATCACGGAGTGTTCTTGTAAGTTGTGACCTTCGCCACCGATATAAGTGGTTACTTCAGCGGCATTAGTGAGTCTTACGCGAGCCACTTTACGCAATGCTGAATTAGGCTTTTTCGGTGTAGTGGTATAGACGCGCGTACAAACACCACGCTTTTGAGGGCAGCTGTCTAATGCTGGCACGCCACTTTTGCTCACCTTCTTTTTACGTGGATTACGCACCAATTGATTCACTGTTGACATATTGCTTTTTCTCCAAAATACTTGTTAATTTAACATCTTATCCATGCCCATTGTTTTTTCAAGGGCAATAAAGGATGAATTATACTTTACTAGACTCTCAGTTGTCAACAAGTTTTAAGTATTTTTTAAGAGTTTCTGCAATAAAAAGTCACTGGCACGATTTAACATAGCAAATACCTCATCAAAACGCCCTTCAAAATAAGGGTCTGGTACGCCTTTGCCGTTATTATTTGGAATGTTGTCCAGCATTAAAGAAAGTTTGTACTGATGTTCTTTCGGGCAAATTAATTTAAGATTGTCTAAATTGGACTGATCCATAGCCAATATATAATCATAATAATAAAAATCCGACTCATGCACTTGACGGGCGCGCTGATTAGACAAATCTACCCCGTATTTTTGCGCTGATGATTGTGATCGGGCATCTGGCTGTTCATTAATATGATAGGCATGCGTGCCAGCAGAATCGATTTCAAATAAATCCCTTACATTGTGCCTTGCTACTTGTGATTTAAACGCGCCTTCAGCAGTTGGCGAACGACAAATATTGCCCATACAAACAAATAAAATTTTGGTTTTTTCACTACTCACTGACTGTTAAGTTGATTAAAATTAAGCATTATATCAATTTTTAAAAACTTATATGTCCAACCCACTACTTAACTCGGCAAAACAAGTTATTCTTGCTGAAGCCCACGCTCTAACGCAACTGGCTGAACGTCTTAACCAAGATTTTATTGATGCCTGTCAATTAATCCAACATTGCACCGGCAAAGTGGTGTTAATCGGTATGGGCAAATCAGGGCATATTGGGCATAAAATAGCCGCTACCTTCGCCTCTACTGGCACCCCTGCTTTTTCAGTTCACCCAGGAGAAGCTGGGCATGGTGATCTGGGTATGATTGTGCAAAATGATGTGGTTATTTGCATTTCTTATTCTGGTAAGTCTGATGAGATTATGACCTTGGTGCCCGTTATTAAACGCCTTGGCACACCGATTATTAGCATGACAGGCAACCCACAATCCTTAATTGCGCAAATGAGCGATGTGCATTTGGATGTGAGTGTCGAAAAAGAAGCCTGCCCACACAATCTTGCACCCACCTCTTCCACTACCGCAGCACTGGCTATGGGGGATGCCTTGGCGGTTAGCCTCTTAATCAATAAGGGCTTTAGTGCCGATGATTTTGCTCGCTCACACCCGTCAGGTGCTTTGGGTAGAAGGTTGCTCACTTTTGTTCATACCATTATGAAAACCAACGACGACATCCCAACAGTTAATGCCAATACCCAGTTATTAGATGCGCTATTGACCATGAGCCAAAAGGCGCTAGGCATGGTGCTAATTACCGATCATAATCAGTTGTTGGGTATTTTTACAGATGGGGATTTGCGTCGCGTACTTGAAACCCATGCTGACATTCAATCACTGACCATGCAAGATGTTATGACCCCTAATTGTCAATCTATTTTGGCTGACCAACCTGCCTTAGTCGCTGCGCAAATGATGGATGAATTTAATTTGAATGCTTTGCCCGTGGTTGATGAAAACAATCAAGTTGTCGGTGCCATTAATACCCACACCTTAATGCAGGCAAAAATTATCTGATTTTTTGACCGATTAGCCCTTATCCAATCAGCCTTTCCACCCCCCACCAACACCCAATCAATGCAATGAATATTGACACAGGTAGCACTACCAATTGTCGCTCATCCAGTGTTAATTTGCGTAATATTAATAAGACACTTACCACGCTTAACACAATCAGCACTTGCGCCAATTCAACCCCGATATTAAAGCCAATTAGCGTGGTTACAAAAGAATTAGGCGCAATCTCAAAGCTTTTAAGCATAGTGGCAAAGCCTAATCCATGTATCAAGCCAAACACAAACACCACAATACTCTTGCGTTTAATGGATTGCTTGATTAATAAATTTTCAATAGCCACATAAGCAATTGAAAAGGCAATTAAAGGCTCAACAATTCTTGCACTAATTTCAACCACGCCTAGCATTGCCAAACCTAATGTTAGTGTATGTGCCAAGGTAAAACTGGTGACCAAAATCAGCAATTTTCGCCATAATAACGATGACAACGCCATCCCAATAATAAACAAAATATGATCCCACCCCAGCGGTATCACATGATCAAAACCAATTGACACAAACGCCATAAAACGCTGGTAAGCACTAACAGGCTTTGGATGCTCCAGCTCAATCACCCCACTAGGTGCGCCATCACGCAGCCATTGCCATTGACTCCAATTATATTCATCCTTTTTATACACTTGCCAACGCCATGCACTATCGCCATAAATCTGCCCATATTGCCAAGACAAGGTTTCTGCCCAATGCTGAGGATAAACGCGGTAAGTCAGGATAGTTTTTCTAGGGCGTTTTTTATAGCCAACAATATCAATATTAACCTCAGTAAGGTTCAGTTGCTGCACCTGCCCATTCACCTTAAATACCAAACTTTGTAAAAACTTAGTCTCAAACTGTGCAAAACGTTGTCGTAATTGCAATGGCTCAAGCGCTCTTAACTCATCATAGCGTGCTGAATTTGGTGCATCAGTGGTTTTTTTATACTGAGTGCCAATGCCAGTCATGGCTGCTTCCAGACTTAAATCAATCTCAATTTCAATGAGCTGATCATGCATTATTGACACTTCTATCAGCGCCGGCTTAACCACATCAGCCTGTGAACAAGCACTGATGAACATTAAAACAACTGCCAACAATTTTATTTTATTTTTACCCATAAAAAACTATCAAAATTTTGTTTAATAAAAAACCCCGATTAACGGGGCTTATTAAGCATTCAAGCAACCTATTTAAAGGAGTTTTCCTGAATAATTTTCAATACCTGGATTGGTTTTAACGCCCTTAATCGTTGGATGATTAACCTTTTTCAGCGTTAGTGTGCCTTGCTTGCGCAAATAATCCGCAGCCACATCCCACATCAATCGACCATTACCAACCGAGCCGACTTGCGCCCAGCCTGATACCTTATACGATTTATTAGGGTCCAATGGCGTGCCAGCATCATCTTTCATATTAGAAATACGATTGCCTAATGTTGCCGCCGGATCAATAGTGTAATCCATACCCCCCATACGCACCATATCTCCGCCTGATTGTAAATACGGATCTTGCACAAATAAATTATCCGCAATACCCTCTAAAATCTCTTTAAGTTGAGCGCCTTTCAGTTCGCTAACGTATGTTTCGCCATAAGTCATTGAGGTATTGGTCATTAAATCTTCCATAGTCACCTCATGCCCTGCTGGCACCGAAGTTCCCCAGCGAACACCCGCCGACATTGCAAAATCAGCATCATACTCTGCACGCAATGAATTAACCAACACTTGATCCCACGTTCCCATAAAATTACCCCGACGATACAGCGTCTGGTCGGTAGAACACAGTTTTTCGGTTAAAATTTCATCGTAAGTTTTTCCTAAGCGACTCTGATTATTTGACATTTTCGCACTGCGTGCCTCAACGACATTTTTATCATACTTAGTATTGCGCATTTTGGTCACAAACGACACCATAGCCGCATCTGGCTTGATAAAATCAGTCAAAATTGGCAACATTTTGTAGTTATAACCCACCACTTTATGCCCCTTAATGTCTAAATCCATCACCCCAATATACTTACCCGAGCAACCTGCATTTGTAACCACCGTCATACCACCTGCATTCTTAACTTCGATTGGTTTTGGCATACCATCATGCGTATGACCACCAAAAAACGCATCAATCCCCACCACACGTGACGCCATTTTAATATCCACATCCATACCATTATGCGAAATAACAATCACCGCATCTGGCTTTTCATTATTACGAATATCCGTGACCAATTCTTGCATTTCATCTTCACGCAAGCCAAACGACCAATCTGGGAAAAAATATTTTTGCGGATTGGCATTTGATGTTCGTGGAAACGCCTGGCCAATAACTGCAATACGATGTCCGCCCACATTTTTAATCACATAAGGCTTAAACGGCAACGATTCATCTTCATTAAATAAGCCATTTCCGTCGTATTTTTCAGTCATAGCGAGATATTTATCACCCATCAGTGCATCTTCCATAATGCGCACATTTTGACCCAAGAAATCCCCCTTAAAAAAGCCAACATTTTTCAGCACTTCGGTTTCTTTATAAGTAAATTCCCAATGGCCAACCATCACATCCACGCCTAATATATTACACGCCTCAACCATATCAGCACCACGCGTCCAAAGCGATGTACCCGAACCCTGCCAAGTATCACCACCATCGAGTGTTAAAGTATTTTTCACGCCACCGGCACTGTCACGCAAAGAATCCAATACCGTTTTTATTTGACCAAAACCACCCGTTTTGCCGTATTTATTCGCCAAATCTTCAAAATTATTATAAGTGAATGCGTAAGCCTCAGGCGAGCCTGGTTTAACCCCAATTTGCTTTAAAAGCTTATTACCAACAACATGCGGCAATTGCCCATAAGTGGCGCCAAAGCCTAGATTAACATTGGGTTCGCGAAAATAGTTTGGCAATAAATTACCATGTGTATCAGTAATATGCAAAATACGTGCATTGCCCGTTTTTGGCACTTCGTACCGATTATCTTGTGATGACAATTTTGCTGGTGCATCATTGCCACAGCCACCAATCAACCCTGCTGCTGAACCAGCACCCAATACTTTAATAAAATCTCTACGTGTTAACGACATATTCTCTCCTCAGAAAATTCTTATTTGTTTAAATACTATGACTTAATTAATGCTACTGAAAAACCTTAGTCTCGGTAAGTATAACGTATTGCAACAAATACAAACAATTTTCTATCAATTTTTAGCATTTCTCTTAACGAGACCTTTGCATAAATAGGGATGATTAGCAAAATTCAATTTTTGTTTAATTGGTGATTTTCTTAAACCCAACCCTAGCAGGGTCAGCGCTACACAGCAATCCTCTGGGAGGACTAAGGTAGGGTTTAAAAAATTGCCAAGTGAATGAAAAGTGGATTTTTGATGATTATTCATATTTATGCAAAGGTCTCTTTATAAGACTAAATTAAATAACAAACCAACCAACGTAATAGAAACCGTAATAATGCCAGTAAACAACATCAATGCCTTAATATGCATGACTTTTTTCAAAAT
>JAJRPY010000137.1 GCA_024280535.1 Gammaproteobacteria bacterium
AACGGCTACCCTTTGGGCAAGGTAATCCGCGTTGAACAACGCGCTGATGAATCCTTTTTACATATTATATTAGCCCCCATGCAAACCACTCAAAACCTAGCGTTTGTGCTTATTTTGGAGTAATGATGAGCGTCCAACGACCGTATTTGTTTTTATTAAAAATCACCTTTTTCTCACTGATTCTTAGCATTCTACCCTTGAATGAAACTCTGCTGGATGCCTCGCCTTTTTGGATGTTATTATTATTCAGCTATTGGCTGGTGCATTTTCCTGTCAGAGGCAGTCTGTTCATTGCCCTCATATTAGGCTTGATATTAGATGTATTACAGGGCGATATGCTCGGTCAAAACGCCCTAGCACTGATTTTATCCAGCCTGTTCATCAACCAAGTCAAGCAGTCTTTCCAAGTCTCCAACCTCAGCACCCAGCAAGTTTACATCTTCCTTGCCAGCTGCATCTACGCCGGTTTTTTGCTCGCCATTCATTTATTATTACACGGCTGGAATGGCAACTATTACCTACTATTACCCCCACTCACCCGCGCCCTAATCTGGCCCGTTATTCGTTTATTTCTCAGCAAATGTAAGCCCTGAATATGAACAATATCAACAACACCCAACTTGAAAATTCACTACTATCATCCCGATTAAAACTGGCACTAATCTTTATTTTCCTGCTCACATCCATACTACTAGTACGCCTTTACAATCTGCAAGTGGTGAATTATGAATTTTACCAAGAAGAGGCGCTTGGCAACCAAATGCGCACCCTACCCATCACCCCCACTCGCGGCAATATTTATGATAGAAACGGCGTACTACTTGCCACCAATCTACTCAGCTACCAACTCACTCTAACCCCCGAAAAAGTCCCCGACATTGCCCACACATTGCAACAACTCAAGCAGGCTAATTTCATCAACCAGCAAGACATCAAACGCTATCACAAAACCAGAAATCGCTTTCGTGCCTTTCACAACATTCCCCTTAAACACAATCTCAGCAAAACCAAAGTTGCAGCATTTTTAGTCAGCAATCAGTTCCCTGGCGTGGAAGTTAGTGCCTATTTTCAACGCCTTTACCCACACGGCGCATCTAGTGTCCACGCTCTCGGCTACGTCTCCAGAATCAATAAACAAGACCAAAAATTCTACGATAAAAAGAATTATGCTGGCACCCAATTGGTCGGCAAAGTCGGCATTGAAAAGCAATACGAAACCCTACTACACGGCCGCACCGGCGTCAAACAAATAGAACGCAATGTCAGTGGTCGTATTATTGACACCACTATCATTACTCCCGCTGTCTCCGGCAAAAACCTCACCCTAAGCCTCGATTTAGACCTACAAAAAAAAGCCGAAGCACTACTCAAGGGCAAACGCGGCGCCATCGTCATCATAGACGTACGCAACGGCGAAATACTCACCCTAGTCAGCACCCCTACTTACAACCCAAATTGGTTTGTCAACGGTATCTCCCACAAAAATTACAACCAACTGCGCAACTCCACCGACATCCCCCAACTAAATCGCACCGTGCAAGGCCTTTACCCCCCTGGCTCAACCATCAAGCCCATGGTTTCCCTAGCAGGACTTGAAGAAGGCATCATTACCGACCAAAGCCAAACATTTTGCCCTGGCTACTATAAACTGCCCAACGTCAAACGCAAATTCAATGATTGGAAGCGCAACGGCCATGGTCATGTTGATGTCAAAAATGCCATTGCCCAATCTTGTGATGTGTTCTTTTACGATTTGGCCAACAAATTGGGCATCGAACGCCTGCACCATCACCTAGATTTATTCAGCTTTGGACGAAAAACTGGCATCGACATACCAGGTGAAAAAGCCGGTATTATGCCCTCAAAGGCCTGGAAAAAAATCCATCGAAAAGAGCCTTGGTACCTAGGCGAAACCCTGATTGCTGGTATCGGACAAGGCTTTATGACCTCCAGCCCCTTACAACTTGCCGTTGCCACCGCCGCCATTGCCAACAAGGGCGAGATATTCCAACCCACCTTACTCAAAGCTACTCAAGCCACCAACGCCCCTATCATTGCCACTGATAACAAACGCAGCCGACAAATTCCCATCAAAGATATTCACAATTGGGAAACCGTCATTGCTGGTATGAAAATGACCGTCCATGCCCCCCAAGGTACTGCCAGACGGATCAACAAAGGGCTAACCTACACACTGGCTGGCAAAACTGGCACCGCTCAAGTATTTGGACTTGACCCCGAAGAACAATACATTGCCGAAAAATATGATGAAAAACTACGCGACCACGCCTTATTCACTGGCTTTGCACCGATTGAAAATCCAGAAATTGCCATTGCCGTTATTGTTGAAAATGCTGGTAGTGGCAGCGTTAAAGCCGCTCCATTGGCACGCAAAATATTGGATGTTTATTTCAACAAAAAATCACCCAATCGCTTGACGCAATAAATCCTCATCAATCGGAAATTTCAACATCACATCCATTCTATAGCGCGCTTTCAATTGATCCAATTGCGTCTGATTTAAGTCATCATACAAAATCACAATTTTGGCTTGAGGTGAATTGCCTTCCAAGGTTGCCAATAAAGATTCAATATTGCTCACTCTATCTCGAAATTCAGGATTATGGCTAAATTCGGCTACCAACACTTGATAGCGATTTTTCTTAGCCAATTTGGTCGCCTTGCGCTGAGAATCTTCAAAATCAACCTTAAATCCCTGCTCAATAAACATCGGCGTAAAGTCGTCAAAGCCACCCTCATCAACAAAAAATAATAAATTTTGACTCATTTTGGATGATTGCTACCGCTAAAAATCTCTATTATAACGCTTGATTTCAATACATCAATCAACAATAATTTATTAAACATACCCATCAATTTTAGCCACCCTGCTGTAATTGATAAAAATGCTGCCTAAAGGTTTGGAAAGTCTGCTGTTCAATCGCCTGACGCATTTGTGCCATCAAATTTTGATAATAATGCAAATTGTGAATGGTATTGAGTCGCGCGCCTAAAATCTCATTCTGGCGCTGTAGATGGTGCAAATAAGATTTACTATAATGCTGGCAAGTGTAGCAATCACAATGCTGATCAAGTTTTGAGACATCAAGTTTGTACTGTGCATTGCGAATTTTAACAATCCCCACAGAGGTGAATAAATAACCATTGCGCGCATTTCTGGTCGGCATCACACAATCAAACATATCAATCCCACGCGCCACCGCCTCAACCAAATCACTCGGAGTGCCAACGCCCATTAAATATCTGGGTTGGTGCGCAGGCAGTTGTTCGGGCAGATAATCCAATACCTTGAGCATCTCCGCCTTCGGTTCCCCAACACTAAGCCCGCCAATCGCATAACCATCAAACCCAATCTCAATTAAAGCAGCAGCAGATGCTTGGCGCAAGCCCTTAAACATCCCACCCTGAACAATGCCAAACAAGGCATTGCGATTATTAAGACGCTGATGTTCCGCCTTCGAACGCTGCGCCCAGCGCAAGGATAATTGCATAGATTGATCAGCAGTGGGCTGATCGGCAGGATAGGGTGTGCATTCATCAAAAATCATCACGATATCGGCGCCCAATTGCTGCTGGATTTGCATTGATTGTTCAGGCCCTAGAAAAATTTTGTCGCCATTTTTGGGGGAACGAAATGCCACACCCTGCTCGCTGATTTTCCTCATAGCGCCAAGACTAAACACCTGAAAACCACCAGAATCGGTTAATATCGGCCCCTGCCAGTGCATAAAATTATGCAAATCACCATGCGCCTGAATTACCTCAACACCAGGGGTAATTGCCAAATGAAAGGTATTACCAAGCACCATTTGCGCTCCCAAACCTGTCAACTCCTCTGCGGTCATAGCCTTAACGGTGCCATACGTGCCAACGGGCATAAATGCTGGAGTTTGTACCTCACCGCGCTGGAAAATCATCTTGCCTCGGCGCGCCTTATCGTCTGTGTTGTTTAATTCAAATTTCATCATTTTCCTTATTAATGGCTTATTCAATATTCGCCGCGTCAATTTGCAAATTCCACAATTTGGCGTACTCGCCCTGAGCTGCTAATAACGCATCATGGGTGCCACTTTCTTGTATGCCACCCCGACCTAGGACGATAATCTGGTCGCTGTCGATAATAGTAGACAATCGATGAGCAATAACCAAGGTAGTATGCTGTTGACTGAGCGAATTTAACGCCGCTTGCACGCTTTGTTCCGCCTGAGAATCAAGTGCCGAAGTGGCCTCATCAAAAATCAAAATAGGCGGATTTTTTAATAACACTCTGGCAATTGCCAAACGCTGTTTTTCACCACCAGACAATTTCAACCCACGCTCACCAACACGCGACTCATAACCCTGTGGCAACTGCTCAATAAACTCATCAATACAAGCCAACTTAGCCGCAGCCTTAACTTCATCACTGCTGGCATGACGCTTGCCGTAAGCAATATTATAATAAATACTTTCATTAAACATCACCGTATCTTGTGGCACCACGCCAATGGCACGCTGTAGTGAATGCAAATCAAGGTGTTTGATGTTTTGACCATCGATTAAAATCTCGCCAGCGCTGACCTCATAAAACCGAAATAACAGTTTTGCCAAGGTGGATTTTCCCGAACCAGAAGCACCAACAATGGCAACTTTTTGCCCTGAATTAATCTCAAAACTAACCTTATTAATTATTGGCTGCTTGCCCGCATAGGCAAAACTCACCTGTTTAAACTCAATTTTTGCCTGACTAATATTCAGCGCCGGCGCATCTTTATCGCTGCTGATGGCCGGCTGTTTGTCCAGTAGATTAAACATATTATTCATATCAATAAAGTTATGCTTAATCTGCCGATAAACAATACCCAACGACCCCAACGGCATAAATAATTGCAATAGCAACGCCTGAATCATAATCATATCGCCCAGACTCAATTGCGCTGCCACCACCCCATTGGCTGCCATCATCAGCACCAAAGTAACCCCAATGGCAATCACTGAACCTTGCACAAAATTTAGCGCCGTCATTGAGGTAAAACTCTTGGTGGCAACGTTTTCCCAGCGCCTCATAGTCTTTTCATAGCGCTTAACTTCAAAGTCTTCTTGGTTAAAATATTTTACCGTTTCGTAATTAATCAGGCTATCAACCGCATTGCTATTAGCCTTTGACTGCATATCATTCATTTGATAGCGATACTTCATACGCCAAGTGGTAATAGCCAAGGTCAAGCCAATATAAAATACCACTGTTGCCAACGAAATACTGGCAAAAAAGACATCATAATTAACCCACAACACACCAATCACCAAGCAAATCTCAAACAACGACGGCAAAATGTTAAACACAAAAATAGACAACAGCGTGGCAACACTTTGCGTGCCTCGGTCAATGTCTCGGGTAATACCGCCAATTCTTCTATCCAGATGAAACGACAAATCCAGTGTGTGTAAATGCTTAAACACGTTTAGTGCAATTAACTGCATAGCGTGATAGCGAACCTTGGCAAACACCGCATCCCGCAGCTCATTAAACAACGAACTGGACAATCTCAACAAGCCGTACGCAAACAACAAACCCAAGGGCAATATGAGCAATTGATTACTGTGATCTAAGGCATCAACAATGTCTTTCAGCACCAATGGAATGGCCACATTTGCCAACTTGGCAGCGATTAAAAAAATAGTTGCCCACGCCACGCGCGCGCGCATTGCCAGCAGATAAGGCAATAATTTTTTAAGCACCTTCATATCATTAACTTTAAAGTCGTAAGCTTGGGTTGGTTTATCAGTGTTGTGCATGGGTTAATTGGGTTGGGTACTCATCCTATTGCCAGCTCGGTGCTGATTTGAGCTCTCACTCAAATGATGCGTTGATGTGATCAAAACTAAATCCTCTTGATTGTAAAAAACGCTTCTGTTTGGCTTGTTGTTTAAAGTCACTGGGCACATCACATCCGAATTTACGCTGGCGTATCTGGCGTGCTAATGCATAAAAATCATACTCGGATAAATCAAACTGGGCAATGCCACGTTGGGTTAATTCAGCACTAATTTTGACAGAGCCTTTACCCTGATTAACCCGCATTTGGATAAAATCTGCGGCAAATCGTGCATCACTTTGCTGGTTTTGTGCTATTAGCTTTGCTATTGATGCGTCAATATCCGCCGGCTCAAAGCCTTTGGCGCTGAGTTTTTGGGTTAATTCAACGACTGAATGCTCGCGCCTAACCAGCAGTCGCATGGCAGTCGCATAGCATGTTTGTTGATTAACTCTCGTCACTGCTCATGAGCTTATCGCGAATTTTGCCCTCAATACTTTGGCTTAACGTCGTATGCTCTTTTAAATAATCTCTGGCATTGTCCTTGCCTTGACCAATGCGCTCGCCCTCAACACTATACCAAGCGCCCGCTTTTTCCACAAAACCATGCTTGACACCCAAATCAATAATCTCACTTTCGCGGGAAATACCTTGGTTATAAAGGATTTGAAATTCAGCTTGTTTGAACGGAGGCGCTACTTTATTTTTCAGCACCTTAACCCGTGTTTCATTGCCTAAAATCTCATCCCCTTTTTTGATAGCACCGATACGGCGAATATCCAGACGCACCGAGGCATAAAACTTCAGCGCATTGCCCCCTGTTGTGGTTTCAGGATTACCGAACATCACGCCAATTTTCATACGCAATTGATTAATAAAAATCACCATAGTATTGGTTTTTTTGATATTTGACGTGAGTTTTCTAAGCGCTTGAGACATCAGTCGCGCTTGCAAGCCCATGTGTGATGCACCCATTTCGCCTTCAATCTCTGCCTTTGGAGTCAAGGCAGCTACCGAGTCAATCACAACAATATCCACACTGCCAGAACGTACCAGCATATCGGTAATTTCTAGTGCCTGCTCGCCTGTATCTGGCTGAGAGATTAACAATTCATCCGTATCCACCCCAAGGCGCTTGGCATACTGAGGGTCCAGCGCATGTTCGGCATCAATAAATGCCGCGGTGCCACCTAATTTTTGCATCTCGGCAATAACGTGCAAGGTGAGTGTGGTTTTGCCAGAAGATTCAGGGCCGTAAATTTCAATCACCCGACCCTTGGGCAAACCGCCGATACCCAGTGCCACATCCAAACTCAAACTGCCTGTAGAAACGGCTTCAATATCCACCTGAGCCCCTTCATCGCCCAAAAACATCACTGAACCTTTGCCAAACTGCTTGTCAATCTGTGCTAAGGCCACTTTAAGGGCTTGTTTTTTCTGTTCATTCATGTCACTTCTCCTAGGTAAAATACATTTAATTGAATTGGACAATTATATCTAACTATTATGGCAACATTTTCAATAAACGATATTCAAATAATGAGCCTAGCATTAAAACTGGCCAGCCAAGGTAGGCACGGTGTTGGTGCCAATCCAATGGTGGGCTGTGTGATTACCAAAAATGACCAACCCATCGCACAAGGCTATCATCAAACCTATGGTCAGGCACATGCAGAAATTAACGCACTGGCTCAACTCAATCATCAAGCGCAAGCTGCCACCTTGTACCTCACCTTGGAGCCTTGTTCGCATCAGGGCAAAACACCGCCTTGCGCTCAGGCGATTATCAATTCGGGTGTCAGCAAAGTTATTATTGCCATGCTTGACCCTAATCCACTGGTTAATGGGCAAGGAGTGGCTATGCTTAAGGCGGCGGGTATTATTGTGCAAATTGGGCTATTGGCAGAAC
>JAJRPY010000138.1 GCA_024280535.1 Gammaproteobacteria bacterium
TGTTTTTTAGAGACAATAATCGCACTAATAATCAATGCTGCACTTAGCATTAACATCACCGTGATGTGATAAGGGCTGTTGAATTGATGTTGAATACCCTCTATCATGCTCATCATCTCAAACGGCGTATGCCCAGAATGAGCAAACACGGCACTAGATAATAAAACTGATACTATAACAAATAATGATTTTTTCATTTTAATACTCCTATCGTACGTTAACATTAATTAATTCCTCGCCATCCTTACTCATCACATGAGTAGAACAAGCAAGACATGGGTCAAAACTGTGCAAGGTACGCAAAATTTCAACTGGCTCATTAGCGCGCTCAACAGGGGTGCCCATTAAACTCGCCTCAAATGCGCCGATATTACCATCAGGATCGCGCGGTGAGCCGTTCCAAGTAGTCGGAACCACGCACTGATAATTGTCAATTTTGCCATCTTTAATAACAATCCAATGTCCCAAAGCACCCCGAGGCGCTGCCGCGGTGCCAACTCCTTTGGCGTATTTTGGCCAAGTTTTCGGGTCCCATTTCTCCATATTGGCTGTGGAGGAATCGCCACTTTTGATATTGTTAATTAAGGCGTGCCAATCATCTACCATCATATCTGCCACATATTTAGATTCCAGCGCTCTGGCAAGCGTTCTGCCAATGGTTGATTGTAGTGCTTGTTTGGCATTAAGATTGGTACCTGCTAACGAATTAAAATCAGCAATTGCCTTATTGGTTTGCTCTATCACATACTCACTACCCTGTGCATAAGCCAATACATAGCGCGATAACGGCCCGACTTCAACCGCATGACCTCGCCAGCGTGGTGCTTTAATCCATGAATATTTGGCACTTTCATCCAATTCTTTAATATCCGTTCTAGTGCCTTTGGTGTTAGCACCCAACTCGTAATTTGCCTCAGTAATGCCATCCCAAGGATGCAAACCCTTAGTTTCATCGGGATATTTATACCAAGAATGCGTCACAAACTCTTGCACTTGCTCCGGATCTGTTGGATCAACAGGGAATACTTCATTCCAATTATCATTAAGAATAACGCCACCAGGCAATTGATCGGTCGATTTATCATAATTTACTTTAGGATACGCACCATAATCCATCACGCTCTTGGCACCGATACCACCGCCCCATAATTGCTTTTTATAAAAACTGGCAATGGCAATCACATCAGGCACATAAACATTGGTATTAAACTGCACCATCTCATCAATGCGAGATTTTACAAAATTTAATCGCTCCATATTAAGTGGGGCACCCGCCGCCATATCGCCATCCATATTAATCGCACAAGGCACGCCACCAACCAAATAGTTAGGATGCGGATTTTTGCCACCAAAAATCGTATGTAATTTAACAAACTCTTTTTGTAAATCAAGTGCCTCAAGATAATGCGCCACTGCCATTAAGTCTGCTTCTGGCGAGCACTTATAGGCTGGATTGTCCCAATAACCATTTTTAAACGGACCCAATTGACCCGATTCAATAAACTTTTTAATTCTGGTTTGAATGTCTTTAAAATAACCAGGGCTTGATTTAGCGTGCTTAGGTGATACTATGTTTTGTAGTCCGGAAGTAGCCTTTGGGTCTGCCTTTAATGCATTAACCGGATTAATCCAATCTAACGCATGCAAATGATAAAAATGCACCACGTGATCGTGAACTTGTAAGGTTTTTGCCATCATTTCACGAATAAGATGTGCATTCAGAGGAATTTCTATCCCCAGAGCATTTTCAACAGCGCGACAAGAAGCCAGCGCATGACAGCCTGTGCAAACGCCACAAATACGCTCAACAAAAGCCCAGGCATCACGCGGATCACGCCCCCTTAAAATAACTTCCAAACCGCGCCACATAGTGCCTGTTGATACCGCATTAACAATCACGTTGTTATCGTCTAAATTGACCTCGCAACGCATATGTCCTTCAATTCTGGTAACCGGATCAATAACAACGCGCGTACCATTGTTGTCCAAGGTATAACCATTAGGTGTTGTAATAATTGACATTTTTATTCTCCTTTAGCTTCTGCTTGATTATTTTTTGCAATTTTTAGCGCGCTGGCTGCCGCATGGGCTGCAATCACTGCACCCGTTGCACCTGCCACTGCAAATCCAATTTCATCGGCATCGGCTTCAATGCCAAAACCGTGAACTTCGGTCAGACGGTCGTAAAACGAGCCCTTATCCCAAAATCCATCTTCTGAACAGCCAATACAGCCGTGTCCTGCTTGAATTGGAAAAGAAGTACCTTCATTCCAACGGATAGTAGAACAGGCGTTATAAGTAGTAGGGCCTTTACAGCCAACCTTGTATAAACAATAGCCTTTTTTCGCATTTTCATCATCAAATTCTTCAACAAACTGCCCGGCATCAAAGTGCGGGCGGCGATAGCATTTATCGTGAATGCGTTGTGAATAAAACATTTTAGGGCGACCCTGACGGTCCAGCGTTGGCATCTTGTCAAAGGTCAACATATAAGTAATTACCCCTGTCATTACCTCGGCAATTGGCGGGCAACCTGGCACTTTGATAATAGGTTTATCAGTAATTAATTTGTGTGTCGGCGTGGCCTGGGTTGGATTAGGTCTGGCAGCTTGAACACACCCCCAAGAGGCACATGAGCCCCAAGAAATAATGGCTTTACAATGCTTAGCCACTTTTTCAATTTGGTGATGGAACGGCTTGCCAGCAATAATACAAGACATGCCATCTTGATTAAGCGGTGTATTGCCTTCTACTGCAAGAATGAAATTACCATCATATTTTTCAATGGTTTCATCAATAATCGCCTCAGCCTGATGACCTGCCGCTGCCATAATAGTATCATCATAGTCCAGTGAAATCATCGACAAAATAACATCTTTTGCCAATGGGTGTGCCGAACGAATAAACGATTCCGAGCAACAAGTACACTCTAAACCGTGTAACCATAACACGGGGATTCTGGGTTTATTTTCCATGGCGTAAGCAATTTTGCCTACAAATGACGGCCCCAACCCCAGGGCTGTTGCGGTTAAACTACAATATTTGATAAAACTACGACGACTAATACCTTGCCGGCGCATCACATCATAGAAACTTTCAATTGGCGATTTGTCAATTGATTGCGTTAGTTCTGTATTGGACATAAAACTCTCTCCTCTTGTTATCACTAAAAAATATATACTCAATGCGTAAAAAAAGTATATCATTCACTATCAATAACAAGCAATAACTATGCCAAAAAATACATTACAGCAAAAATTAAGTTTTAATTTTAACTTAACCCCCTTGCTGAAAAACTCGATAAACCTATTATCTATGCCCTATGAGGAGTTATTAGTTGAAATAAATAACGCCCTAGAAGAAAATATTATTTTAACGGAAAATACCAAAAATACCGAGAAAACAGAGGAATTTTACAGCAGTAATAGTAAAACCAACGAGGACACTTTTGCAAAATTAGCCTTTAAAGAATCTTTATTTTCCAATTTAACCAGTCAATTAACCAATATCGGCTTAAACAAACAACAACTCAGTATTGCGCACATTATGGTTGAAAATTTAACCGAAGTCGGGTTTCTTGAGGTTAGTATTGAAACAATTATGCGGGTTTATTTAAGGAAACACCCTAACACTTTTATTGATATTCAACAATGTGAGGCAATTAGACAAAAAATACAAACCCAGCTTGAGCCTTTTGGCATTGCCTCTTTCAACACGCAAGACTTTTTATTATTGCAAATTAATCACAGCAAAAACATCAGCGAGCAATCATTAATAGTAAAACTTTTATCTGGCAAAACTGATATTACTCAAGTAAGCCCACTGCAAAAACGCAACTTTATCAAGGTGGTAAACAATCTATCCAAAACCCCAACTAATCAACTGGACAACGCCCAAAACCCATCCATACAGCCAGATATTTTTATCAACAAGACAGTAGATGGCTGGCATATTCGCTTAAAAAAATTACCCGACATTACACTCAATAAAGAATATCTTGCATTACGCAAGCAAATTCCAGACAAAACCTTATTTAATGAACATTTGAACATTGCCCGCGGGTTGGTCGATTTTTTAACTTATCGCCATCAATATTTACAACAAATTACCAAAGCACTGGTTGCCAAACAACATCAAGCTCTTGACAAAGGATTGGCATATTTATTACCCCTAACGCAAAAGCAATTAGCGCTAGCCCTGAATATGGGCGAATCCACCTTGTCACGCTTGATTAAAAATAAATATATGGATACACCCATCGGCACACTTAGTATTCAAGATTTGTTTTCTGCCAACGTCGGCGTGCACGCCTCAAAATCTATCCAGCACCGAATTATTCAAATCATCCGCCATGAAAACAAAGCGCTTTCCGATCAAAAAATATGCGATTTATTAACCCAAGATAAAGTCGTTATTTGCCGCAGAACAGTCACAAAATACCGCAAAAAACTAAACATCCCTTGTGCATATCAAAGAAACACCATGAATTAATCACGAAATATTTAATACCACTAGAATCTTACCAACAAACCTATGCTTACGACACAGGCAACAATTTAACTAACCAACATTGGCACCCGCACTGTACACAAATACAAAGCCAAAAAGGCTATTTACCCTCATTAGACATCTTAACCAGCAACAACCAATAGACTAATACTTTCATCCTCACTGAAACAACCAAAAACACCAATCAAACTCGCTACAAACTTATCAACCATCTACAATCCAACACTTTAGAGTTCAACGATAAAATCCGTTGAGCCTACCTATCACAGCGACCGTTTATTGCATCATCCTGAGGCTTATCAAAGATTAGAAGAAACAGTCTGGCGTTATGATGCTGATAAATATCACTTGTTAGACACCCATTCAAACTTGATAAAACCTATATGGCATAGGAGATTTAATCATTAAAGCTGGATTTGGAGAGGGGGTTATTTTGAAAATGTGATGAATTTTACAACAGGGGAATTGACATTCCATATAAATTCCAAAAACCCAGATGCCAAGCTAAACGCAACCGAAATACTTGCTTATCAATATCTAACAATGACAAAAGTAATTAGTGCACCAAATACATTGCCTGCAACTTTTGTACGCGATAGTGTAACAAATATAAAAGCAAAACAGGTTATGGAGAATTATAGAAAAACACAAGATTACTTAACATTTTTCGAGGAATTTCTTCATCAAACAGACAATGGCAGGCATGCTGTCAGAGTTGCTGATGCACTGAATCTTAAAGTAGTCAAAATAGAGTTGGCGCTCGTTAGTGTTCGTCTGTATTTACAGCCAAAAGAAGTGTTAAGCCCTATTGGTGAATCTATTGCTCTACCCCCTCGCCAGCCAACTATACTGCATTTAAATCCAACAGAGGTAATACTTTTTTCGACTACGGCAACGCTCAAGAAATTACACAGTAAAAAAATAAGCAGCGCTTTTAGGAAGCTATTTATACAAAAGTCTCTGATAGGCTGAGTTGCTAAAAAGCACTAATTATTTGATTGAAAAATGCTTTTTAAGCGGTGTTATTATTTTTAGATTTGACTAACAAGCCTATAGACGCCAAATGTTTGATTGAGGTAAAATTTACATTCAAATTATCTTTAATCTAGACTAACAATATGAGTACAAACTGTTTATTTTGTAAATTAAAAAACCAAGAAAGAATAATTGGCGAGTGTGATTTAACCCTGACATTTATTGACAATTTCCCCGCATCCCCAGGGCATACATTGATTATTCCCAAGCGACATTTTGCCACCTATTTTGAAGCAACCGAGGCTGAATTATTAGCCATTGGCATTGCCGTGCAAAAAGCCAAGTTATTTTTAGACAAAGAGTTTGCACCCGATGCTTACAATATTGGCGTTAATAATGGCGAAGCAGCAGGGCAAAGCGTTAAACATTTGCACGTGCATTTAATTCCAAGATATAAAGGCGATGTTGAAAATCCGAAAGGCGGAGTGCGTTGGATTTTGAAAGATAAGGCCAATTATTGGGATAAGAAAAAATAAAAAGACGCTATTAATGGCAGAATTTTGTTAGTTTAAATAAACAATATAATTGCAATATTTTTTTAGTTGCAGTTATTAATCAAAAAACCCCGAATGAACGAGGTTTTAAAATGTGGTTGTTAATCTCTAAAATGGAATATCATCATCAAAGCCATTATCAACTGGTGTGATAGGGTCTTGAGTAGGTGCAGGTGTGCGAGGTGCAGCGGGTGCTTGCTGGGTGTCTGTTTGTGGTGCACCACCTGCATTAGAACCCTCGCGGCGATCTAGCATTTGTAATATACCGTTAAAGCCTGATACAATAATATCGGTGCTGTATCTATCATTACCTTCTTTGTCTTGCCATTTACGGGTTTGTAATTTTCCCTCAACATACACCTTAGAACCTTTATCTAAATATTGCCCTGCAATTTCTGCTGTTTTGCCAAAGACACTAACTCTGTGCCACTCTGTTTTTTCTTGCTTTTGTCCGGTATTTTTATCCGTCCAAACTTCGCTAGTTGCTACTGAAAGATTTGCAACCGCATTTCCGTTGGCTGCGTACCTAAGCTCAGGTTTTTGACCTAAATTACCTACTAAAATTACTTTATTAATGCCTGCCATTGAATGTTCTCCTATTAATTATGAATGTTTTTCAGTGCGCATACTTAGTGCGACTAGCCACCAAATAATTGCCACAGATGTGGTGAATAAGAATACACTATTTAAATCAATATTGTTGTAAATCCACCCGCCAATTATACCACCAGTGAATGCACCAAAGAATTGTGAACTGGCATAAAATCCCATAGCCAATCCACGCTTATCGCCGCTTGCGGTTTTGGCTATTAACGAGGGCAGCAGGGCTTCTAGCGAATTAAAAGCCACAAAAAATATACTTAGGATGATAAAAAATGTGGTGTAATTCAAGCTACTTTGATAAAACAAAATTTGGCTAAGTGCCAACAAAAAATTGACAACAGTAGGATTGTTTTGCTTTTCTGATATTTGCTGGCAATAATAATCATAGGCACCATGCCTAAGAATGACAGCACAATAACGGGTAAATACAGCTGCCAATTATCTTGAATACTAAGAATGTTGTTTTTTACTAGAAAAATCGGAATGGCAATAAACGCGCTGGTTAAAATGAGATGCAGTGCAAAAATACTAACATCCAATTTAAGCAACTCGGTTGTTAGTATTTTTTTAATATTATGAATAGAGAGTTTGTATTGCTTGATGGGTTTGGCATGCGGCAGGGTTGCCACCACTATCAAGGCGACAATTGAGAGTAGGGCAATTATCCAAAATAATCCAGCAATACCAAGTTGATGACCAATAATTGGGCCTAGTAATAAAGCCAACATAAACGCTACTCCGATTTGCACCCCGACAAAGGCATTTGCCTTAGGACGCTCAACTTCACAGACATAATCAGCCAAAAATGCCATCAGTACAGCAGAAATAGCACCAGCACCTTGCAATGCTCTGCCAGCAATCACTTGGTAAATATCTGTGGCATTAGCAGCCACAACACTGCCGATAAAGAAAATAATCAGCCCGACTATGAGCAACGGTTTGCGCCCATATTTATCTGATAAATAACCAAAGGGTATTTGCAAAAATGCCTGGGTGAGACCATAAGCGCCAATTGCCAGCCCGATATAAAACGGCGTGACATGCTCATAGTGATTGGCATAGATTGAAAAAATCGGGAAAATCATAAACAAACCGAGCATTCGGGTTGCCATAATTAAAGAAATTTTAAGTGCGAAACCGCGTTCTAATTGAGTCATTTAGAGGGCAGGGTGCTAGTTTTTTAGTGTGTAATGTGGCGTGTATAGTGGATAGCTTTTTTGTAGTACACGACGTGCATCTTTTGCCAGAACTGGGGTGTTAATAATGTCATAATTATGGGCCATTAAGTGTAGTGCTGCCGGCACAGAAGGGGTGTTTGGGTATTTTTCGATAATGAATTTAGCGCGATTAATTGCGGCAATATTGGCACCTTTTTCTGTATAGTAAATGGCAACAAATAACTCATGGCGAGATAAGATATTTCTTAAAATAACTAGGTGGCTTTTGGCCTCTTTGGTATATTTACTTTTAGGGAATTTGTCAATTAAGGCTAAGTAATAATTAAACGAATCGCGCACTGAGCCAATATCACGCTGAGCGCTGTCGGTCATATAACCATCTAAGATTGAGTGGGATTTTTGCTCTGAAATAACGCCGCGCAAGTAATATGCGTATGGCGTGGAGAAGTGATTAGGGTAAAGTTTGATGTAGTTGTTTAGATGCTCAGTGGCAGTGTCATATTCTTTATCTTTATACAGCACATAGGCGATTTCAAGTTTGGCTTGCAGTGCGTATTTTGAACTAGGGTAGGCGGCTTGCAATTGCTCAAATAATTCAACCGCCTCATTTACCAGCCCGTTGGAAGCCTTTTCTGTTGCCTGTGCAAAGAATGTTTTTGGTGACCAGCCTTTGGTGATAGATTCGCGTTTTCTCTCATCCTCAAGACAGCCACTGAGTAGCAAGGTTAATAAAGATAAAATTAGAGTGAGTTTTTTCATGATATTCTTCAGATAAATTAATTGTAAATATGCGAGATATTATACTGACGCATAAGTATTATAATAGCAAAACTTAACACAAGATTTATTCGGTATCAAATGTCAAAAAATAATCAAAGAATTTTAATTAGCGATTTATGCAGTGTGCTTGATGGCTATATGTCTCCCTCACAGGTTAAGGGAGTTTATCAAGCGTACATTGTTGCTGCAACAGCGCACGATGGTCAGTATCGCAAATCAGGCGAGGCTTATGTATTCCATCCACTATCAGTGGCCATGATTTTGGCTAAATTACAATTGGATTGTTGTTGTATTACAGCGGCAATATTGCATGATTGTATTGAAGATACCAGTGTCACTTACGAAGAAATTAAGCATGATTTTGGACAAGAAATTGCCCATATTGTTGAAGGCGTTTCTAAACTAACCAATCTTGAGTTTCATACTAATATTGATAAACAAGCGCAAAACTTCCGCAAATTATTCCTAGCCATGAGTGACGATATGCGTGTTATGATAATCAAACTGGCTGACCGACTGCATAATATGCGCACACTATCTTCCATGAAGCGTGACAAACAACTAAGCATTGCCAAAGAAACTGCCGAAATACATGCGCCAATTGCCAGAAGGCTAGGGTTAAACAGTATTAGGATAGAACTGGATAATTTATGCTTTAAGGCGATTTACCCTTTTCGTTATGGTGTATTGGCTAATCAGATTAAAAAGCAGTACGGCAATCGATCTAAAGTGGTTAGCAATATTCAAGTGCAATTAAGCAAGCGTTTGGTGCAGGAGGGCTTGCCCGAGGTTGATATAAGCGGTCGACACAAACAGCCTTGTAGTATTTATAAGAAAATGAAAAACAAGGGTTTAAAGTTTGCTCAAGTGCTGGATATGTACGCTTTTAGGGTGATTGTCAAGGATGTAGCTCAATGCTATCAAGCACTGGGGATTATTCATAATTTGTACAAGCCACTTCCAGGCAAATTTAAAGACTATGTAGCCTTGCCAAAGTCTAATGGTTATCAATCATTGCATACTATTTTATTTGGTCCGAATAAAATTTTTATTGAAGTTCAAATTCGTTCTGAAGATATGCATTTTGTATCCGAATACGGCATTGCAGCGCACTGGCATTATAAAAGTGATACAAAAAATAACGCTGAATTGGCCAGCAATTGGCTGGGCTCTTTGCTTGATATTCAGAGAAATTCTGACACTTCGCTAGAGTTTTTAGAAGAAACAAAAAATGATTTATTCCCATCAGAAGTATTTGTATTCACGCCTGATGGCGATATTATGCAACTGCCATATGGTGCCACCGTGCTGGATTTTGCCTATATGGTTCATACCAGCGTTGGCGATCACACCCTAAAAGCAAAAATTGATCAAGTAAGCCTGCCTATTTCAACCATACTAAAATCAGGGCAAACTGTTGAAATAATCACCAGCAAACATACCAATCCAAATCCTTCATGGCTAAATATGGCAATTACTGCCAAAGCCAAACACTCAATTAAAGCCTATCTTAAAGCGCAATCAGCGGCTGAGTTAATTCAGCTAGGGAAATACCTACTGAGTAATGCTGTTAATTATATGGGAATTGAGGTTGATGCGATTGAGGCAAATAAGTGGAAAAATTGTTTAGATGAGCTAAATTGTGATAGCAAAGAAACAATGTATATGCGCATTGGTTTAAGTGAGATATTGGTATCAGTAGTGCTAAACAAACTGCAATGCGAGGGTGAACACTGTGTTATTCAACGCATTAAAATTGACAACACACGAGACAAGGCTATCAGTTTTGCGCATTGTTGTTATCCAATTCCTGGTGATAGTGTGGCTGGTATTTTAACCATCTCTAAGGGGATGGTGATGCACCGCACCGATTGTGCCAATTTAATCCATGCCAAGAATAAACACGCACAATGGCTGAGTATTGATTGGCAAACGAATGAAAGTGAGTATTTTGAGGTAAAAATTATTATTGATGTGGTTAATCGACGCGGCTCTTTGGCCTCAATTGCCAGCACTGTTTCTAAACTAGGCAGCAATATTGAGGATATTGAAGTACAAGAAAAAGACAACTCAATTAAGTCTTTAGCGCTAGTTATTAGCGTCACTAATACTAATCATTTGCAAATAATCTCGCGAAATCTAAGCGCGTTGGCGTTCGTTCGAGAAGTGTATAGGGCTTAATAATATTGTTGGTTAAAAAAATGCCACATTAAGTAGCGTGATTGGTTAAAATAACGCAATTATTGATTAGATTAATCTAGGTATTTTTTATGAAATGGACAGACTCGTTAGATATTGCCATCGCACTAGATGAAGCGCATCCTAACATCAACCCTTTAAAACTTGGCTTTGTCGAGTTAAGAGAGATGGTAATCGCATTAGATGAGTTTGATGATGTCGCCGATCAATCAGGGGAAAAAATCCTCGAGGCCATTCAAATGAACTGGATTGAGGAGAAAGAATGAAAAAATTGGCCGCTATTTTTCTAGTATTGTACGCCACCACTACAATGGCAGTATTAGAAGTAACCGTCTTAAAGCAAGATGAAGATACTTTTCCTATTGTTATTTCCCCTTTTTCTGTTCAGGGTAATGCTAAGCAGGGCAGGGCAATTGCAAATATTATGCGCGATAATTTTAATCGATCAGGGGAATTTAGTGCCTCAAGCGCCAACCACATTATCAACAGTCAAATCGATTTTAACCAGTGGCGCACCAAAAAATCGAGGCCATTGTAATCGGCAAATTAGAACAAGTGAGCAGAAATATCTTTAATGTTGAAGTTGAGCTGATTGATGTTTACACAAGAAAACCACTATATGCCAAAAAATTTGCCGTGCATAATAGTGGTATTAGACGCATCGCACATTATTTATCTGATCAAATTTATTTTGCCTTATTGGGCAGTAAGGGCTCATTTGATACACGCTTGGCGTACGTAACAGTGACCAATAAGGGCAATGGCAAGCGTGAATATCGCCTAGAAGTTGCGGATTCTGATGCACAAAACCCGCAAACTATTTTTAAAGCGGCCAGCCCGATTTTATCGCCAACTTGGTCGCCAGATCAAAATAAAATAGCCTACGTCTCATTTAAAAATGGCCGCTCTGAGGTATTTATTCAATACCCATTTATGCGCCGTAAAACACAAAAATTACCTTATTTTGACGGCATCGCATCAGCACCTGCCTGGCACCCAAACGGTAAAAGCATTATTATGACGCTATCAAAAAATGGCAACAAAGATATTTATTCATACCATCTTAAAGACAAACGCCTAACGCGCTTAACAACCGACATTGGCATTGATACCGAGGCGAGTTATTCAGCCGATGGGAAGCGCATTGTCTTTACCTCCAATCGATCAGGTCAGGTTCAAGTATATATCAAGCAGTTAAGCACTGGCGTAATCAAACGCGCCACTTTTGAAGGCAGTTACAATGCCAAAGCAGTCTTTTCACCCGATGGAAAAAGCCTAGCCCTAGTGCACCGAGTTGATAAAGACTACCGTATTGCCTTATTAGATATTGCCACCAAAGATTTAATTGTCCTTACTGATAATAAGTTGGACGAATCTCCCTTCTTTTCACCCAATGGCGGTATGATTATTTTTGCTAGCAATAAAGGCGATACGGGCGTATTGTCAGTTGTTTCAATTTTAGGTCGTCAGACTTTTGAACTGGCCAGTAAATCTGGCGAAGTTAGAGAGCCAAATTGGTCTCAATATTCTCAATAATATCAAGGAAATTAATTATGTTAAAAATTATCTCATTAGTAGCAGCCACCGTACTTTTATCCTCTTGCTTCACCTCTGAAGAGCACGACCAAAAAGTCTCTACCAAATCTAGTACCGTGGACGCTGAAGAAAATATTGTCAAAGCCGACTACTCTCGTTTTGAATCGCAACAATACGATGGCAGTTATAGTCGTGAAGATGCGCCAAACAGTGCAGTACTACAAAACGCCACTGCCGAGCTTAAAGACGAAGGCGTTGAGTTTGTGTTATATTTCTCTTATGATGACAGCGAAATAGACGAAGCAGCAACTCAAACCATCATCAAGCATGCAAACTTTATGCGTGACAATCCAGAGCTTAATTTGCGTTTAGAAGGGCATGCAGATGAGCGTGGCACGCGTGAATACAACTTGGCCTTGGGTGAAAATCGTGCCTTAGCGGTTAAAGAAGTGCTGGGTTTGTATGATCTTGATTCACGCATAGCCGTAATTAGTTTTGGCGAAGAGATGCCATTAGTGCGCAACCATGACGAAAGCGCTTGGGGCAAAAATAGACGTGTTGAATTTGTCTATCAGTAACTAAAATGCAGCGTTTTTTATCGATAATTTTTCTGGCAATATTTGCTTGCCTGCCAGCCTTTGCCGGTATTAATATCGACAAAGTGATTATGGATCACAAGCATAAACTCAAGCAATTAACGCATAAAAACCAATTATTGGTTGGCAAGATTGAGCAGCTAGAACAGCAACAAAAGCTCAGTAATCAAAAAATTGCCGAATTGTTTACATTAATCAAATATAAAAAA